>NZ_DASWOM010000045.1:0-154749 GCF_036398755.1 Acerihabitans sp.
ACCGATAAACACCCGGTCGATTTTTATCGCGGTCAGCGCGGCGCCGGCGGATAGCCCCATATAGTCCAGCGCCGCGGCCACTTCCTGCCGCTTATCGCCATCCTCGATGGTGGCCGGATCGGGCAGACGGCCGTCGATGCCCAGGGCATGTTCGGGACTGGTTCCCCAGGTGACCGTGGGCGAGACATTGTGCAAATCAAGGACCACTTCCCGATCGAATACCGCGTTTTCGTCGGAGGGCAAGGTACGCCAGTAGGCCAGCGCCTGCTCCCAGTTTTCCCCGGCCGGGGCGAAGGGCCTTCCCCGCAGATAGGCATAGGTGGTTTCATCCGGCGCGACGATGCCGGCCCGGCCCCCCGCCTCCACCGCCATGTTGCACAGCGTCATGCGTTGTTCCATGGACATGCGGGTCACCGCCGGTCCGGCATACTCGATAATATGTCCAAGGGCGCCGCCGGCGCCGATCAGCGCAATCAGCGCCAGGTTGATATCCTTGGCGGACACATAGTCGGCCGCTTCGCCCACCAGCCGCACCCGCAGGGTTTTCGGCCGGCGCAGCCAGAGCGTTTGGGTGGCCAGTACATGGCGGGCGTCGGAGGCGCCGATGCCGAAAGCCAGGCAGCCGAAAGCGCCATGGGTGGTGGTATGTGAATCCGCGCCGCCAATCAGCAGGCCGGGCTGGGTGATGCCCTGCTCCGGCGCCACCACGTGCAAAATCCCCTGGTTGGGATCCTCGGGACCGAAATAGCGGATGCCGTGCCGGCGAACATTCTCGCCGAGCCTGAGTATCATGTTACGGATCGCCGGATCGGCAATCCCCTCCACGCCCCGCTCCCGACCGGTGGTGGGCAGATAATGATCGGAACAGGCGATGATCTGATCCGGCCGGTACACATGCTTGCCGAGGGCGTTCAGCGCTTCAAACGCGTGGCTGGAGCCTTCATGTACCAGCAGATTATCCAGATAAAGCAGCTGTTCGCCGTCGATATCCACTATCCGGTGGCGATCCCAGATTTTTTCCGCCAGGGTCTTGCCCCGCGTGGTGTCAACCGTGCCCATGCTTTTGCTCCAGGACGTTGCTTATTTCACATTGATAAAATTCCGGCCGGACATCAGCCGGTAAAGGACAAACGAGCCGAGGCTCAGCACCACGATAATCAGCGCCATGGCCGCCGCCTGTTCCACCGCGCCGGTTTCCAGATATTCCATCACCTTGGTGGACATCACCTGAGTGGAAGGCTGCGCCAAAATAGCCGACATGGTCAATTCACGTAAGCCGAACGCGAAGATCAGCAGCGCCCCGGCCCACATGCTCGGCTTGAGCAGCGGCAGGGTAATGGCGATAAGGGTGCGCAGCCAGCCGGCGCCGCCGACCCGCGCGGCTTCTTCCAGTTCCGGGGCGATTTGTTTCAGCACCGACCGGGACAGCACGAATGAAATCGGCAGTTGCTTGGCGACATAGGCTATCAACAGAATGGTGAAGGTGCCGTAGAACCAATCCAGGTAGCCGAGCATCACGGCCACGGCGAAGGTAATGGCCGGGAAACCGTAGGCGACAAAAATCGTCGCGCTGACCAGTCCCCGGCCGATGATGGTGGTCCGCTCCACAAACCAGGCAAACAGCACGCCGAGGATAATGCAGATAAACGCCGCCGCCGCGGCCAGGAACAGGCTGTGTTTGACCGTGTCGAACACCGAGAAGGTGGAATCCACGATCATCGCATAATGATCCAGCGTCAGATTGGCCAAGGTGACGTCGTCGCCAAACGCCGTTAATAACGACAGCAGCGCCAGGGCCGCCAGCGGTAAAAACGCGCTAATGAAAAACACCGTGCCGCAAAAGGCCGCCGCCGCCCAGCGTCCCCGGCCCAGGCGCACCGGCAGCGCTTTGGCGCCGGCCTTGCCGGAGAGGGTGCGGTAGCGGATATCGCGGATCAGCAGCCGTTGCAGCAGCAGGCTCGCCAGGGTAAACACCACGATGGGCAACGCCAGCGCCGCCGCCTGGGCGAAATGCGGCGGGAAGGCGAGCAGCTTGTAGATTTTGGTGGTGATCACCGAAAAATTCGCCATGGTGCCGATGGCCGCCGGCGCGCCGAACGACGACAGCGCGTCAAGCATCACCAGGATGGCGCTGGATACTACCGCCGGCCTCACCAGCGGCAGGGTGACCTGGAGGGCGGTGCGTGTCCGGCCGGCGCCCAGCACGCGGGCGGCCTGTTCATAACCGGGATCGATGTTCACCAGCGCGGCGCAGACGGTGAAAAACACCAGAGGATAGAGATGGGCGATTTCAATAAATACCAGCCCGCTGAAGCTGATGATATTAAACAGCGGCGTGGTGGTGCCGAACAGCCCGGACAGCAGCTTGTTCAGGTAACCGGAATTCGGCGCCGCCAGGAAAATCCAGGCGATCACGGTGATAAACGAGGGCACCACGAAGGCCACGGCGGCGCTGACGCGGATCAGGGTTTTCCCCGGCATGTCGGTGCGCGACACCAGCCAGGCCATGGGTAACCCCAGGGCCAGCGCCCCGCCGGTGACGCTGACCGCCAGCAGTGCGGAATTGACCGCCGCCTTGGTCATGCCGGTGTCGGAAAACGCCTTGATCAGCGGCTGCAGGGTGGCCATGCCGCTATCGCCGGCGACTCCCAGCAGCACCAGCTTTGCCATGGGATAAATGATCAGCGCCCCCAGCACCAGTAACGCGGCGGTAAGGATCAGTATTTTTCCCGGTTCCGCCGCCACCCGGCGCCAGCGGCCGGTTGCCTTCTGCGCCAGGGTGGCGGGTACGGCATAATGGCGAACCTGTTCCGGCGCCGGCGCGATGCTCGATTTCATCATGGTATGACCCACGCCTCATCGGGATTAAAGGAAACGGTCACGCCGTTGCCGCCGCCGCCCCACTGCCGCGACGTTTGTACCCGTAACGTATGGCCCGCCACATCAATCATCACATCGTAGCGGCTGCCCAGAAACGAGGAATCGACAATCCGGCCTTGCATTCCGCCAGCGGCATTCGGCTCGAGGGAAACCGACTCCGGGCGCACCGAGACCGCCACCGCGTCGCCGCGGCGGCAGGTGGTGATGACCTGGTCGGGGCCGGCGGCCCAGAAAGGTTCCCCCAGCGCGGACTGCACCAGCAGGCGGCGGGCGTTGGCATCCACGCCTGCCACCGTGCCCTCGATAAGATTGGTGGTGCCGACGAAGGAGGCGACAAAGCGCGAACGGGGCCGGCGGTAAATGGCCTCCGGCACGTCGCACTGTTCGATGCGGCCCTTGTTCATGACCGCGATCCGATCCGCTATCACCAGCGCTTCTTCCTGATCGTGGGTGACATAAAACATGGTGATGCCGTTTTGGCTATGCAGCCGTTTGAGTTCAAAGCGCATTTCCTCGCGTAAACCGGCATCCAGATTGGAGAGCGGCTCATCGAACAGCAGCAGGCTCGGCCCGGCGATAATAGCCCGCGCCAGCGCCACCCGTTGCTGCTGCCCACCGCTCAAATCGCCGGGATAACGTTGCGCCAGGCCGTCGAGGTGAACCAGCTTCAGCACCTCGTCCACCTTGCGCCGGATGGTGGCCCGGTTATCCCCGGCGATGGCGAGGCTGAACGCCACGTTGTCATAGACGGTTTTATGGGGCCAGACGGCATAGTTCTGGAACACCATGCCCAGTTGGCGGCGCTCCACCGGCACAAAGGCGCCGCGCCCCGAGGCCAGCCGGCCGGAGAGATGGATTTCACCCCCATCGGGCTCGATAAAACCGGCCACCATGCGCAGGGTGGTGGTTTTACCGCAGCCGCTCGGTCCCAGCAGCACCAGGCTCTCCCCTTCGTTTACCCTGAGATCGACCCCGTCCACCACCGCGACGTCCCCCAGTTGCTTGCGCAGCCCGATAAGTTCCAGACGGGCCGGACGGGAAACGGGATTATCATTCATCATGGCTACTCGCGACCGAACGTTTTATTAAAACGGCTGAGGAAATCCTGCGTGGCCTTCTCGTTGGACAGGCTGGACAGATCGACGTTATAAGGCTTGAACGCCGCCAGCTTGGGCAGGCCGTCCACCGAGCCGGCATCGGCATTGGTGGGCCAGTATTTACCGGCGTCGGCCCGCAGTTCCTGGGCCTGGGCGTCGGTAAGCACTTCCAGCAGCAGTTTGGCCGCCGTCGGATGCGGCGGATTGGACATAATGCCGCTCGGCTGCTGGGTCACCAGCGTTCCGTCATCCAGGCTGTAGAGGTCAATGGCCTGGCCCTGATCCCTGGAGGTCAGGATATTAAAAGACGAGACCATCGGGGACACGCTGCGCTCGCCGGACGCCAGGATCCGCGCGGCTTCAGGATTGCCGCGCACAAACATCACGTCTTGCTTGGCCAGTTTCTCCAGATAGGACCAGTCGATCTTGCCGGTCTGCAACAGGGCCAGAAAGAAGGTCAGGCTATTGCCGGCGGTGGTGGGATCCGCCAGGACGATTTTACCTTTCCATTTCGGGTCGAGAAAATCCGCCAGCGTATGGGGCAGGCCGCTTTTATCCGCAATGGCGCGGGTGTTATAGGCGGCCGGCAGCAGATACACGCCGATTGAATAATAAGCACCATCGGCATCAGCATAATCCGGCGCCAGTTTGTCGAAGGTGGAGACTTTATAAGGCAGATAATACCCTTTTTGTTTCCATATGACGGCCACATAAGGCTGGCTCATGGTGGTCACATCGGCCCGGTATTGTTTCGCCGCGCGCTCCGCTTCTATTTGGGTAATCAGGTCCGGCGCTTTTTTACCGACAATGGTAAGGTGAATTTTCGGGAAATTGGTTTTCCATAATTCACTCAGCAGCTTTGAATCTTCGGGACTCGCCGGGGAATAAAAAATCACTTCTTTTTCATTATTGGCGAGAGCCGCGCTGTAAAGCTGCTGATAAACCCCACCGGTTAATTTCAGGTTTTCCGCCGACAGGGCCATGGATGATAATGAAACCGAGAACAGGGTCGCCAGCAGAATATTTTTCACGTTGGTAAAAATCATAACAAAAACGCCTTTGCTCAGCATAAAGAACTTATTCGGTGGCATAACGGCCTTCCTGGACAATTTCGGCAAGCGTGCCGTCCGGCGCACGGAACTTCAACGCGCCGGACCCCGGCGGCGAGAGGATTTCACCACCCAATGCCTTGATTTTTTCCGCTATTTCCTCCTGGTCGCCCACCGCCACGCCATAGTGATGGATGCACGGACCGGGGCCGGAGAGCAAGGCCTCGGCGTGATCTTCGTTATCGTAATGCACCAGCGTAAAATCAATATGTCCGTCGCTCAGATGCCGGGAGGTATGCTGACGTTTATGCTCCGTCTTGATATGTTTGAAACCGAACACCTGTTCATAAAATTTAGTGGCATAATCAAGATCATCGACCTTAAGGGCGAGATGCACGATGCGCGCGGCGGCCATATTATTCTCCTGGTACGTACGGTGGACAGCGTCATTATTCACGACGTTGTGCCAAAGAATCTTCAAGGTAAAAAAGCTTAAAGGTTAAACGATATCGCGGGGGTATTATCAGCCGTTAACGCTCACTATATGACGCCCAGCCAAAATAGACTAACAGCTGGCTTTGCCGCTGTTAACGCACTATTTATGATATCTATAGTCAATTAACGCGCTTAGGGAGAACGGGCCGACCGGGCGCCGCCGGGCCGGCCGCGTCAATACCTGTTATACGGAGCGGGGTTTAATATAGAAATCGCTTAACTGTTCGATGATTTCCACCATCATCGGGTCATCCCCTTTCCCCTGATGGCGCGCCATGCCGATATCCACCAGGCGCAGCACCTCGCGGGCGAGGGTGGCCGAGGTGCCCAGATCATCCACCAGTTCAATGGCCGAACGCATATCTTTTGCCGCGATGGCAAGCGTGGCCCCGCTGACGTAGTCGGTTTGCCACGCCAGCGGCACCCGGTGCTCCAGTGCCCAGCTGCCGCCGCTGCTGATGCTTATCACCTTGATGATGGTATCCGGATCCAGCCCCGCCTTGACGCCGGCCACCACCATTTCCGAGGCGGAGGCCAGGGCGGCGAACAGCATGGCCTGGTTGATGGTCTTCATCGTCGCCCCCAGCCCCACGTCCACGCCGACGTTAATCACGTTTTTGCCCATCGCCCGCAATACCGGTCCGAGGGCGCTTTGCAGCGCCGCCGGACCGGACGCCATGATGGTCAGCGACGCGGCCCGCGCGCCCTCCACCCCGCCGCTCACCGGCGCGTCCAGCACCTGGAATTTACCCTCGGCCCGCGCGGCCAGTTGCCGGACATACACCGGCGACAGGCTGCTCATGATAATCAGGGTGTCGCCCTTATCCGCCCCGGCGGCATAGCCGTTTTCGCCCCAGACCGCCGCGTCGGCCTGTTCGGTATTGAGCACCATCAGCACCGCCGCGTCGGTGGCGGCGGCAAGCTTGGCCGGGGATGCCGCCGCCGTGACATTGATCTGCGCCATGCGCTCCCCGCTGTCGGGCCTGGGGTCGAACCCCACCACCGGATAGCCGGCGGCGGACAGGTTTTTTGCCAGATGCCAGCCCATTTGTCCTAAACCAATCATGCCGATATTCATTATGTTATTCTCCGTCAGGTTTTGCTATTGCGCCGTCCAGCCGCCGTCCACCAGTAAATGGTGGCCGGTCACCAGATCGGCGCCTTCCGAAGCCAGATACACCACCGCCGCGGCGACCTCCGAGGCCCGGCCCAGGCGCTTGATGGGAATGCGCCGCATCACTTCTTCGGCGATTTCCCGGTCCTGGAAGGCAATTTTCAGCAAGGGCGTATCCACGAAGGTCGGACCGACGCAGTTGACCCTGATCCCCTGCTCCGCCCATTCGATGGCCATGACTTTGGACATATGCACCAGGCCGCCTTTACTGGCGGCATAGGCGGAGCGTTTGTAAAAACCCACTTCGCCGATCTGCGAGGCGATATTGATCATGCGTCCGGGCCGTTTGGCGGCCAGCATGCGCCGGCCCACTTCCTGGCTCAAAAAAAACACCGATTTTAAATTCAGGTCGAGAAGATAGTCCCAGGTCTCCTCATCCACATCGGTGGCCGATTGCTGAATATTGGTCCCGGCGTTATTCACCAGGATATCAATGGGGCCGACCTCGGTTTCAATTTGCGATACCAGCCGGTTGAAACCGTGAACATCGATCAGGTCGGCCTGGAAGGGGAACATATTGCCGCCATATTCGTCTTTGGCGGCGCGGGCCACCTTTTCCAGCAATGCTTTATCGCGGGCGACAATAGCCACCGTCGCGCCGGATTCCGCCAGCGCATGGGCGATGGTTTCCCCCAGCCCTTTGCTGGCGCCGGTAACAACGGCTATTTTATTATCCAGACGAAACCCCGGAAAATACCGCATCTGACCTCCTATGTGTGGTTGGGTCGGGCGTCCAGCATCTTTTCCGCCACGTCCTGTAATATCGAGACGGTGCCGAAAGCGCCGGGCTTGGTTAAAATAAAGGGGTAACCGCTGTCGGGCAGCGCGGCGATAGGCACGGTTGCGGCAAATTCGCCGGTGACCAGCAAACCGTCCCAGCCCAGCATATCGAATAACGCGCCGGTGGTTTCGCCGCCGACCGTCATGATGCCGGCGCCCGGCACGCTGCGCACCGCCTCGGCAAAAGGCGCCGCCAGGGCTTTGGCCAGATCCCGATCGCTCCAGCCCCGTTCGCGGCAAAAGCGACTGACATCGTCGGCGGTGCTCTTGGCGTCGGTATGCACCAGCACCACCGGGGCGGTGGCTTGGGCGATTTCATGCCGTATCCGCTGTAATTCCGCTTCGGCGCCGTCGGTAAAAATCGACGCCACCCGCACCGGAATATTCGCCGCGCCCCGCGTTATCAGATGGTCCACCTGCTCCACCGTGGCGTGGGCCGTGGAGCCCACCAGTACCACCAGCCGGGACGCTTGGCCGGGCGGTTGCCGGTCGGGCCGGCCCGGTAATCCGGCCAGCGCCTCGCCCAGGCCGTAGACGCCGGCAAAGGCGTTGACGCCGGTATTCCTGGCGCCGCCGACTATCCGGCGGATATCGTCTTGCGTTTCCGCATCGGCGATAATTACCGGACAATCGGTAACGCCCAGCCAGGCGCCGATCGCCGGTTCGCCGGCGCGCACCACCGCCAGCGGCAGGGATAAAGGCGACCAGCCCAGCGCCCGCGCCACCAGGGCGATAACATCGATGCCCCGCAGGCCGGATTTCCATTGAAAGCCGTCCCGGACATGAATACGTATGGCCGGGCAGGCCGGCACAATCACCAGCCGTTGGCCGACGGCCCGGGCGAATATCGCCAGTTCGGCCGCGACATTGCCTTTCAGGGTACTGTCGATTTTTTTCATCAGCAGGCTGAAACCCGCCCGCTGCATCTGTTGCACCGCCAGCGTCACGCGTTGCTCCGCCTCGGCCACCGGCATGTAGCGGCTGCCGGTTTCCACTACCTGCGTGCGCCGCGCCAGACCACCACCGGCCTGCAGCCGCAGGACGGGAACCGGTTGCCCGGGGCGGGCGATTTCACCCGCGATGGCGGCCCCGCCGGTCAAATCGTCGGCCACGATACCCACTAAAGATCCCGACATAGTCTCTCCATTACCCTTTACCGGCGCTGGTGCCTGGCTTTATTCACCGCCAGCGTTTCAGCCTGTTTTATCGCCCGGGACAGCAGTTCCGGCTTGGCGATGCCTTGCCAGGCGATGTCAAAGGCGGTGCCATGGCCGGCGGTGGTGCGGATAATAGGCAATCCGACGGCATAAGTGACATAACCGAAGCGCTTCAGGGGAATGGTGCCCTGGTCGTGATACATGGCCAGAATGGCGTCGTATCCCCCTTGTTCCGCCGCGTAAAACAGGCTGTCGGCGGCCAGCGGATCGCTGACGTTCATGCCCTTGCGGCGGCAGGCTTCCAGGGCCGGCTTGATATGATCGATTTCTTCCATGCCCAGCACGCCGTTTTCACCGGCATGGGGGTTAAGGCCGGCCACGCCGATGCGCGGATGGGGAAAACCGAATTCTTCGCGCAGGGATTGATGCAGCTCCCCCATGATGCGTTCGATACGCGGCTGTTTGACCCGCGCCACCGCTTCGAGCAGCGAGCAATGGGCGCTCACCAGGCTGACGCGCAGCGGACCGCCAATCATGATGGTATGGAACGCGGTGGTGTTGGTGAGGTGGGCGAAGATTTCGGTCTGTCCCTCGAATTTGTGCCCCGCCAGATGAAAGGCTTCTTTATTGGCCGGGGCCGAGCAGATGGCGCTCACTTCCCCCGCCAGCGCCAGCCGGGTGCTGAGTTCGATGGCGTCCACCGACGCCTGGCCGCAGATCCGGCTGATGCGGCACGGCACCACCGCCTGATGGTCGAGCGGGACATCCATCACCCAGACCACGCCGGGCTGGCGTTTCGCCTCCTGCGCCTGGGTGATGACACGGATCTCCACCTCCAGGCCGATATGGTCCGCCACCCGCCGCAGCAGCCCGGCGGAGCCTACCAGCACCAACGGCGTTTGCGGCATCAGCGCGTCGGTGGAGGCGACCTTGAGGCTTAATTCAGGGCCGGTGCCCGCCGGATCGCCGACGGTTACCGCAATGGGCTTGATGGTGTTCATTTGGTCACCCCCGGTTGTTGATCGAATCCCATTTTGTTCGGGGACAGCACCCCCTGCGGATCCATCGCCTGTTTCAACCTGGCCAGCACCTTGAGGCTATCGCCATGTTCGCGCGCCATCCACTGTTTACGCGCTTCGCCCACGCCGTGGTGGTGGCTTATCGACCCCCCGTGGGCCAGCACCGTGCGCATGGTGATATCCCAGACTTGATTAAAGCGGCTCACCGCGTCTTCTTTATTCTTACCGGTAATAAAAAAGATAAAATAGATGGCCCCGCCGTTACTGTAAAAATGGGAAAAATGGGCATAGGCATTGTCGGCGTAAGGCGCGATGGCCCCCAGTACCTTGCCGTGCAGGGTGGCAAGCGTGGTCCAGCCGGCGGCGATTTCAATGGCGTCGGCAAAATCGAATTCCCCGGCGTTGCCGCGATCCAGCCAGCCGGCGTCATAGCGGGTTTTTTCCCATATTTCGCCGGGCGTCGATCCCAGGTCTTCGCCCCCGTGGGCGGCGGTAATGCTCAAGGATTCGGCCTGTTCGGCGGCGGCCACCGTCGGGTTACCGTCAAAAGCCAGCACCAGCAACGCCCGGCCGGCCGGTTCGAGGCCGCTTTTTTCATAAATATGCACCGCTTCTTTTTCGTCATACAACCGGATCACCGCCGGCATCAGGCCGCTGTCCAGCAGCTGGCGCACCGCCTTGAGCCCGCTGTCGATCCCGTTGAACGCCACGCCCCGCAACAGTTGGCTCCGGGCCAGCGGCAGGGTGCGCAGGGTCACGGAGGTAATGATGCCCAGGGTACCTTCGCTGCCGACAAACATCTGGGCGACGGAGGGGCCGGTGGAGGAACGCGGCGACCTGGGGGTATGGATAATGCTGCCGTCGGGAAGCACCACTTCCAGCGCGGTGATAAAATTCTCGATATTGCCGTATTTACTGCTGAAGGTGCCTGATGACCGGGTCGCCACCAGACCGCCGATGCTTGCCAGCGCCAGGGACTGCGGGTAATGGGGCAAACGCCGGCCCGCCTCGTTAAGTATTTTTTCCAGCTCGCCCCCCAGGACGCCCGCGGGCACGGTCACTTCGCCGTTTTCCGCATCCAGCTCGGGCTTGCCGTTCAGGCCGGAAAGATCGACGCAGAGATAACCGCGCCGGTTCACCACCCCGCCCACCACCCCTGAGCCGGCGCCGAACGGCACCACCGGGATATGATGCGCGCCGGCGAATTTCAGTACCTGGGCGACGTCTTGTGCTGAGCTGACACGCACCACCGCCAGCGGGGTGTGGGTATTCAGTTCTTCCTCCGACCATTTTGCCGCTATCGGCCAGCGGTCGTAAGCCCTGGCCTTGCGTGCCGCCAGATCGCCGTCAATGACGCATTCAGGCGCAAGCTGACGCAACTCGTTAATGACCGAATCCGTATCGATACTGCCGGCGTGTTGACTGTTCATAAGCATCCTTAATTTGTGGGTGGCTTCAAAGTATTGACATAAGGGACGACATAACAGGTTTTATATTTACATATTACTGTATATTGTTTATATCACATCGTCAAACGTGAAATCAACCAAGGTGCAACGCTATGTCAATCGAGACCGCAGATAATAAAGTCAAGCCGCCATCGCAAAAAAAGGCCACGCTTCGCTGGATCATTTTAGGCATGACCGCGCTGGTGCTGGTGCTCAACTACGCCGACCGCGCCGCCCTCGGCGTCGCCGGCCCCCATATCATCAAGGAGCTCGGCCTTACCGGTACCCAGTTCGGCTTAATCGCCAGCGCCTTCTTTTTCAGCTACTCGCCGTTTTCATTTATCGGCGGGTGGCTGTCGGATAAATACGGCCCGCGCAATGTCATGGGCATCGCCATCGCCTGGTGGTCGCTGTTCACCGGGCTGACCGCCCTGGGCAGCACCTTTGTGCTGATGTTCATCATCCGCTTCCTGTTCGGTTTCGGTGAAGGCCCCCAAGGCTCGGTGTCCACCAAAACCATGCATAACTGGTTTCCCCAGCGGCAGATGTCCACCGCCATGGGACTGGCCCAGGGAGCGACGCCGCTGGGCGGCGCCATCGGCACCCCCCTGGTGGTGGCGCTGATTAATGTCGCCGACTGGCGCTGGGCGTTTATTATCCTCGGCATCCTCGGCATCTTTATTTCCGTCGCCTGGTTTGTGGTGGTGCGGGATCGCCCCGAGCTGCATCCCTGGGCAACGCAGGGGGATATCGATTTACAGCGGGAAAAGCTGACCCAGCCCATCGTCTCGCCGGATGAAAAAGGACAGCCGTCCCTCGGCTTCTATTGCCGGATGCCGGTGCTGCTGTCCACCGCGGTGGCGTTTTTCGGTTATGGCTGGGTGTTGTTCACCTTCTTGACCTGGTTTCCCATTTATTTGTTCGACGTGCGCGGCGTCGATCTGAAAGGCCTGGCTTTCGCCGGCTCGCTGCCCTGGGTGTTCGGCGTCATCGGTTTTGCCGGCGGCGGACTTATCTCCGACGCGCTGGCGCGCCGCAGCGGCAAGCCGATTGCGGCACGTTCCATGGTTATCGTGATTGGCCTGGTGGCGACCGCCATCCAGTTCGCGTTTATTACCTATGTCGGCAGTACGCTGAGCGCGGTATTGTTAATGTCGGGGGTGGTCTTCTCCCTTTATATTACCGGGGCGCAATATTTTGCTATCATTGGCGATATAGTTCCCAGCCGGCGTCTGGGCGGCGTCATGGGCTTTGTCCATGCCATCGCCAACCTGTCGGGAATTATCTCGCCGATTGTCGCGGGTGAAATCATCGATCGCACGGGGAATTGGACGCTGGTATTCTTTACCGCCGCCGGGATCTGCCTGTTGGGCTGTATCCTGGTGTCCATCTTCGCACGTGAACGGAAAATAGAGGTGTACCTTAAAAGATATGAACCTAAAAGCTGAACCTCTGGCATCGCCTCGCGTTAGAGGCGATGTGGAATCCCCGCAGCAACGGGCGACCGAGATGGTCGCCCAAATCATTTTGGCAAGGAAAATCGGCGAACGCCTGCCCAACGTGGGTGAACTGCGGGTGACCATCGGCGTGGGGGCCGGCACCATCCAGAAAGCGCTGCAGGAATTGCAAAACGACAACCTGGTGGTCCTGGCCTCCAAACAGCGGCAGGGCACGTTTATCGTTGAAAAAAACCCGGGGGGCCTGTGGACCATGGCGGGATTCCATCCGCTGTCGGTCATCATGCCGTTGCCGCTGAGCTGGGAGTTCCAGGGATTGGCCACCGGCCTGCGCGCGGCCCTGGACCAGTACGCCATCCCCTCTTCGTTTATCTTCGGCCACGGCTCCACGCAGCGTTCCAAAGCCCTGAGCGACGCGTTATGCCATATTGCCGTGATGTCGACCCACGCGGCAAAAAAAATCATCGCCGCCAAGCCGGCGTTTTTTATTCATACCACCTATGCCGCCGGCAGTTATTATGCCGACGACTCGGTCATCGTCGTGGCCCGCGCGCCGCGCGAACACTTGCCCAGGAATTTGCGCGTCGGCATCGATCGCCTGTCCATTGACCATGCCATGCTGACGCAGTTGGAGTTCCCCGATAACACCTACGTGGATGTCAGCTACGCCCATATCCCCGCGGCCTTGATCAGCGGCGCGTGCGATGTCGCCGTGTGGCATTCCTCGGCGTTCGGCCTCTCCCTTAATCATCAGGAACTGGTGACCTGGCCGCTCTCCGCGTCGGCGATGGCGTTATTGACCAATGAAATGTTCTCCGCCTCGCTGGTGATTGATAAAAGCAATACGATAACCCGCGCGGTGCTGGACGACATCGATATCGCCCAGGTGGAAAAAATCCAGCGCGAGGTGGTCGAAGGCAAGCGGCTGCCGACCTATTAGCCCAACGCCCGGCGGCGTCAGATGTCTTCCAAATCCAGACCGCGGGTTTTCGGACCGAACAGCGCAATCACGCCCATGACAATCAGCATGCTGGCCACGATAAACGCGATAACGCCCCCCACCCCGGTATGCTGTAGCAGCAGGCCGATAATGATGCTGCTGAATACCGTCGACAGCCGGCTGAACGAATAACAAAATCCCACGGCGCGGGCGCGGATAAAGGTCGGAAACACCTCCGATTGGTAGGAGTGGTAGCTGTAGGTCAGCCAGGCATTGGACCAGGTCACCATAAAACCGCACACGATCAGCAACAGCGGATTATTCTGCAGCTCGAACAGCGAACCGAAAATAACGGTCACCAGGCAGGATAAAACGATTTGCCATTTGTTTTCCATTTTATCGGCATACAGGCTGCATAACAGGGAACCCAGCGGATACGCCAGGGTAATGAAAAAGGCATACAGCAGGCTGTGGGTCATGGTGGTTCCCTGGCCCGCCAGCAGCGCCGGCAGCCAATTGCCGAAACCAAAAAAACCAATGGCCTGGAAAAAATTCATTACCGACAGCATCAGGGTCCGGCTGCGATAGGGCGCGGACCAGATATCCCTGAAGGTGCCGACCTTCGCCGTAACCGGCGCCTGCTCGCGGCGGGGAAAATCCACGGCGACGGTGATGCCGCAGCGCCGTTCCATCGCCAGCATCACCTCGCGCGCTTCCCGGTAGCGCCGCTGTTGCACCAGCCAACGCGGCGATTCCGGTAATTTTTTGCGCACCAGCCAAATCACCATTGAGGCCACCGCCCCGGCGATGACCACATAACGCCAGCCGGTCAAGCCGAGAATGGTCTGCGGCACCAGCCACCAGGACATCAGCGCCACCGCCGGCACCGAAAGAAACTGGATAAAAAACGAAAAGGCGAACGCCCTGGTGCGCAGACCGGCCGGGGTCCATTCCGCCAGGTAGGTGTCGATGGTGACCAGTTCGATGCCCAGCCCCACGCCCACCATAAAACGCAGGAAAATAATCCACTCGGCCTGATGCTGGAAGGCCAGACACAAGGAAAACAGGCCGTACCAGGCCAGGGCGAACATAAAGGTCAGCCGGCGGCCATACCTATCGGCATAGGGACTGAGCAGGCTGGCGCCGATAAACAGGCCGAGGAAGGTGGCCGAGGCGAACGCCGCCTGATCGGAAACGCCGAATACCCCCTGCGCGCCGGTGTGGAAAATGCCTTCCGCCACCAGGCCGCCGCTGATATACCCGGTCTGGAACAAATCGTACAGCTCGAAAAAACCGCCCAGGGCCAGCAGAATAATAAACCGCCACAGGCCGGCCGACGCCGGCAAGGCGTCAATACGCACTGATAAATCTTCTTCATAAATGGTTAATGGGGCCGCTATCCCGGCATTTGAAACGTAAGCGTCACTCATTGTTAACCCTGCCGCAACATAAAAATACAAGTTTGCATCTTAATGGCCGCGCGGGGGTATTACAACCGGTAGGCGGGAAAAGGCGACCGGCACGCCGGCCGCCTTGTTATGCGTTACAGTTTGACCTCTTTATTCGCCCGCCAGCCGGCTTGCGGGATATCAACCCCTTCGGGCAGAGGTTCAACTATCGACATTACGAAGATAAGACATAATACGCAGCTGCTGGCCAGCATAATAAAGACCGCATTCCAATTCAGGTAATCCAGAATAATACCGACGATTAACGGTGTTACCATGCCGCCTAACTGGCCGCCCATATTTATCACGCCGTAGGCAATCGGATAAGTTGCTTTATCGGTGCGTCCCATGGCATAAACGGAAAAAGCCGAATATCCCAGCGACAGGAACAGCCCGGTGACAAAAAGCAAAATGGCGAGCAGCGCCATATTTTCCGGGGCATAGACCAGCGAGTACATACTGAAAATGGTGACCAGCGCGCTCACCAGCATCAGCGGCTTACGCCGTTTGCCCAACACCCGGTCGGAAAACCAGCCGCCGAGGAAGTTGCCCAGCACCGTGCCGGCGAAGGGCGCGGCCGCCAGCAGGGCCGAGTTCATAATGGCGAACCCCTTTTCCTGGATAAGGTATTTGGGCAACCATGACATCAGCACGCTGACGATGCCCACCATAAAAAAATAACCCAACGCGGCGCCATAGATATCCCAACAGCCGAAGACTTCTTTGGAATTTTTCAATAACGTCACCTGCCGGGTGCGGATAACCTTATCAATCCAGCAGAGCCTGAACGGCCTGACGGCCGCCGGTTTCTTTTCCACCGGCGCGGTTTCCGTCTGGATATACCGCAGCTCGGCGCCGGACACAAAGCGGCTTTCCTCGGGGCGGTTATTGACCATGAAGTACCAGAATAGGGAGAGAAGCATCCCCGGAATCGCGAAGAAGACAAATATTTCCCGCCAGCCGAAGTTGATAATAATCCAGGCGCAAATCGGCGGCACAATCAGAGGCCCGACCTTGGAACCCGCCAGGAAAATACCGGTTGCGGTGCCTTTTTCCCTGGCGGGAAACCAGTTATTAATGGTCACCGTGGAACCAATAACCACCGGGGCTTCGCAAATCCCGACCAGAAAGCGCAGGGCTTTTAAGAACCAGATGGAATTGACCAGTCCCATCATGCCGGTAAAAAGGGAGGTCAATAACATGCCAATGGTAAAAGATTTACGCACCCCGATTTTGCTGATTAAAAACCCGACCGGGATCTGGTTTATGGCATAGCCGGCGAAAAACAGGCTTATCAAGATACCGGCCATGGTATTACTTAAGTGAAACTCATCCTGAATATAGGGGATCGCAAACCCTATATTGGCGCGATCGGCATTGGCAACAGTGTAGGTTACAAAAATAAAGCTCATTACCCACCAACGGTAGTGAGACGTTTTTATTGTTTTATTCATTAGCATGTTCCTTTTTCCATCAGGCTAACCGATGAAGTCGAACTCACGATAATCCCGCGACCTGACGAGACTTCCGGTCAGGTTCGGTTCAATGTGCCGTTGGATGGTTTTGGCCGACTCGATAAGCCGGCCTAAGTCATATCCGGTTTGATACCCCATGCGCTGAAACATATTGACCGCATCCTCGGTGGCGATATTGCCCGCCGCGCCGGGAGCGAACGGGCATCCCCCCAAACCGCCGTTGGCGGTCTCAAAGCGCGTGATGCCCAGCGCCAACCCGACCAGCATATTGGCCAACGCCATGCCATGGGTATTGTGCATATGCATCCCGATATCAAGCGCCGGGAACGCGGCCCGGATCGCCTGCAGCACCCGCTCGGTCTGAAGCGGGTTGGCCACGCCGATGGCGTCGCACAGCGTAATGCCCCGGATACCCATCTTCACCGCCGCGTCAATCAGCGACAGCATCACCGCGGTACTGGTCGCGCCGATAAACGGGCAGCCAAACGCCGTCGCCAGCGTCAACACCACCTGGATATCGGGGAATTCGGCCACAATCGCCGCCAGATCCGCCAGCGATTCGTCGTGAGTGCGGTTAATGTTGGCCCGGTTATGCGCCGGGCTCACCGAGACGACATAGCTGACATGGCGGATGCCTTGCCGGTGGGCCCGCTGCGCCCCCTTCAGGTTAGGCACCAGCACCACCGGCGTCACCTGGGGATGGTGGCTGGACACATGGTCAATAATGTCCGCGGCGTCCGCCATCTGCGGTATGGCCTTGGGACTCACCATGGAGGTAATCTCCAGCGTCCGGGCGCCGGCGGCGATCAGCCGATCGATTATGGCGATTTTGACCGCGGTGGGGATAAACGCCTTGATATTCTGAAAGCCGTCGCGCGGGCAGATTTCAGTAATCCGCACGGGCGTGGGCCGGGCCAAACGCAACCCCGGCCCATCGGTTATGGCCTGGTGGTGATTCATAACACACCTTCCCGGGTAAGCTGCTCGATATCGGCGCCGCTTAAACCCAGGATCTCGCCGTACACTTGGGCATTATGTTGCCCCAGGAGCGGAGACGGGGTACGCAGGCCGGTTTTGGTTTTACTCAGTTTGATATGCGAACCGGTGAGTTTGAGCTTGCCGGCAATGGGGTGGACTATATCGACAAACATTTCACGCGCGTCGGCGATATGCGGATCGGCGATTAACTGATCGATATTATTGATCGGCGCGGCGGGCACCCCCGCGGCCAGCATTTGATTCACGATATCGTCGACGTCCAGCCGGCGGGTCCAGGCTTCCATGATGGCCTTCAGCCGGGCGTGGTTTTGCACCCGCAGGGGATTGGTTTTGAATTCATCGCGCTCCGCCAGCTCCGGCTGCGCCATAACCCGCGCCACCAGGCGCCAGAGCTTGTCGTTGGCGGCGGCAATAACGACATCGCCATTCTTGGCCTCGAAGGTGTCGTAGGGGTAGCATGATTCATAGCGGTTGCCGATGCGTTCGGGTATGCGGCCTTCGGTCAGGTAAATCTGCGTAATGATTTCCAGGCTGGCGACGACGGAATCGACCAGGGCGATATCGACCTTTTGCCCTTCCCCGGTCTGGTTGCGGTGATTCAGGGCGGCCAGGGTGCCGACGCCGGCAATGCCGTGGATGCCGGGCGCCTGCGCATCGACCTGACGCGCGGCCAGCTCAAGGCGGTGGTCCAGGACGCGGAAATAAAAGTGATCGCCTATTATATGGCGCTGTATCAGGGCAATCAGGACAAGGTGGCGAACGCGTTGGGCATCAGCCGCATGAGCCTGTGGCGCAAACGAGGCGAGGCGGCGGAGTAGCGCCGCCGGCCCGGTTACCCCGGCGCCGTCGTCTCCTCCCGGCCGATTCGCATGGCAAACCGCAGGGTGCCGCCCGGCGCCAGCACCGTCAAGCCCGGCAGGCCGGGCTGGTTATGGGCGTTGACCGGGTGGGTTTGGGGTTCCAGACAGATGAAATCGCTATTTTCCGGCTGATAGACCAGCAGGATATCCGTCGCGCTTTCCATTGTAACGGCGGCGCCGCTGCCGGCATCATGCAACACCGCCCTTCCCGTCCAGCCGGAAAACGCATTATTGATCCACCCCTCCCCCGGTAAACGGGGAGTGGAAAAATCCCAGCCGACGGGCACCGCCTCCCGCCAGGCCGCCGGCAGGTGATGCGCGCGCTCCGGCCAATAACCCCGGGCCTGGAACGACAGCGTGGTGGCGGGATTTTTGCAAAAAAAGGGATGAAACCCCAGCCCGAAGGGAAACGGGCCGGCGTCGGTGTTGGTAATGCTTAGCGTCGCCAGCAGGGCATTGCCGCGCAAAGCGTAGCCCAGTCGCGCCTGATAACGATAAACGCCCGGCAGCGCGCCGGCCAGGGAAAATACCACGGCGTCGGGTGAACATTGCTCCAGCGTCCAGTCCGCCTGCCACCCGTCGCCATGTAAAAAAAACCGTGGGTCAGAGGGCGAAGGGGGAAACGTCACCAGCCGTCCCCGCCAGGTGAACGCATTGCCTTCCACCCGGTTCGCCAGCGGCAGCATCGGGAATAAGGAACATTCCCCCGGCGGCGCCAGGGCATGCGCGGCCGGGCGCAGGATATCGATGCCGCCGCGGGTGGCCAGGCTTAACAGCGCCCCACCCCGCGGCCTGCACCGCAGGACCAGCGCGTCGTTACTTAGCGTGATGCTGTTCATAATCCCGCTCCGCCTGGTCGCCGAAGCGCTGTTCCAGCGCCTCCAGCGTCACGCCTTTGGTTTCCGGCACATTGCGCCAGATAAAAGTGAAACCCGCCAGGCAGATGATACCGTACAGCAGGAAACTGCCCGACGCGCCCAGCGCGGCGTTTAATAACGGGAAGGTGTAGGTCAGCAGGAAACAGGCCACCCAGAGGGAAAAGGTGCCGACCGCCATCGCCATGCCGCGTACCCGGTTGGGGAAGATTTCCGACAGCAGCACCCAGGTGACCGGGGCCAGCGTCAAGGCGTAAATGGCAATGGCCACCAATACCAGCAACAGTACCGGCAGGCCCAGAATACCCAAGGCGTAGGCGGCGGCGATCAGGCCGTAGATGATGGTCAGCCCGAGCGCCCCCAGCAGCATCAGCCTGCGGCGGCCCAGCTTATCCACCAGCGGCAGGGCGATGATGGTGAAGATCAGGTTGATAAGGCCGGTCGCCACGATGGATTTCAGCGTATCGTTGATATCGAACCCGGCGGAGGCGAAAATTTCCTGCGCATAATTGAATATCACGTTAATGCCGCACCATTGCTGGAATACCGCTAATACGATGCCGATGATCATCACCGGCCGCACCCGACGGGTGAACAACTGCGGCAAGCGAACCCGGCGGGTGTCGTCCCCGGCCATGGACCGGCGGATCTCCGCCAGCATGGTGCGGGCGTAGTCGGCGTTGCCGATTTTGGCCAGCACCCGCTCCGCCTTGTCAAATCGCCCGACTTTCACCAGCCAGCGCGGCGACTCCGGCACCATGAACAGCAACAGCAAAAACGCCACCGCCGGCACCGCGCCGGAGCCGAACATCCAGCGCCAGCCCATCTGGCCATTCCAGGACTGCGCGATTTCCGCCATCCCGGCATGCGCCGCCACCGGCTCGGCAATCATCAGATTCACCAACTGGGCGGCCAGCACCCCGATAACAATGGTCAGCTGATTGACCGCGACGAATATACCGCGTTTTTCCGCCGGGCTGACTTCGGCGATATACATCGGCGATAACGCCGACGCCAGGCCGATACCGATGCCGCCGATAATCCTGAAGGCCACGAACAGCGAGAAGTTATGCGCCATCGCCGCCCCAAACGCCGATACGGTGAACATGACCGCCGCCAGCAGCAGGGGCAACTTGCGGCCAAACCGCTCGGACAGGGCGCCGGAGGCGATAGCGCCCGCCACGCAGCCCGCCAGGGCGGAACTCATCGCCCAGCCGGATTGCGCCGGATTGGTAATGCCGAAATAGGCTTCATAGAACGGCTTGGCGCCGCCTATCACCACCCAGTCATAACCGAACAGCAGGCCGCCGCAGGCGGCCACCAGGCAAATGGCCCAGACGTAGGGTAAATTTAACGGACTTGTGCTTTTCATGAGACCACCCCTATTGGTTTTGTTGTGAGCAGTCCTGCAATTCACCGGTCAGCGTGCTCGCCAACGCCGCGAATAACTGCGCCTTATCATGGTTGGGATTACAGGTGAGCAAGGCGTCGATTTGCTGTCGCCAGCGCAGGGTATCGCCTAGCCCGAGCGATGCCAGGGCGCTGACAAACAGGCAATGCTGCCGGTGGTTTTGCCCGGGGTCGTTATCCAGTACCACCACATCCGGCAGGGATACCGCGAAGAAGTCCGTCGCCACCGGCTGGTCGAGGGCGGCCGCCGACCAGTCAAGCAGGGCGGTAAAGCGCTGGCGCGCCTCGCGGCCACGGCCAAGGCGCGCCAGCGCCGCGCCTTGGTAGAACAGATAATCCACCGGTTGATCGTTGTAATAGCGGCTTTCATTGATCTCGCCGTTGCCCCGGGCCGCCTGGAGATAATGGCGCCGCGCCTGTGCGCCATCCCCCAGCCGCTGTGCGCAGACGCCCAGCCAGAAATAGATATCGTTGTCGGTTTGCCCCACCAGACGCCCTTCCCCCAGGTTGGGCGGATAGCGCAGCGCCGCCCGCAGGCTTTCCGACGCGGTATGCGGCTTGCCCGCCTCAAGCGCGTTATGGGCCTGGCGCAGATGTGCTATCAGGTATTGGGCGGTCACCTTGCCCTCGCCGCCTTCCCACGGATGGAAGGCATGGGTCGACAGCAGCGCCAGCGCTTTTTCCGGCTGTCCGAGCTGGTTATATAAACTCAGCAACTCGGCGATCAGATCGTCGCGCCTGAGCGCGACCGGCATATGCGCTTCCAGTATGGCCAGGCGCGCCGCCGGTTCGGCGCCGCATAACCTGCGCAGGCAGTCCCCCTCAAACAGCAGGCGCGCGTCGGCGGGGGCCAGGGTGAACGCCTGCTCGAGATGGCGCGCGGCCAGCGCGCGGTCCTGTTGTTTATTGAAATAAAAGACCCCCAGGTCGCGCCAGGCGCCGGCAAAGTCGGGTTGCAGCTCGAGACTGCGCCGCCAGTAGTCCGCCGCCCGCCGGTAGCTGCGTTTGCTGTAGTGAAAACAGCCCAGGAGGTATTGGGCGAAATAGCATTCGGGCAGTTGTTCGAGCATCGCCACTTCCGCCAGTTGGTTCGGGAACCGCACCGACCGGCCGAAGTTATCCCGCGCCTGTTGTAATAACGCCAGGTACTGTTGCTGCGGGAGCGTCCCTTTCAACAACGAGGCGCGTAAATACAGCGGCAGCGTTTCCCGGCTGTCGAGCAGCGTCAGGAGGGTGATTGCCTCGTCGCGCAGGCCGAACGACAGCAGGGTGGTGGCGATGCCGAGGGCGTTAACGCCCCGATCGCCGGTCACCCGGCGCAGTTCGGCAAGAGACGTTTCCTGGTCATCAAACAGATAACGCAGGGCGAACAGCGTATAATGCAAGGGATACATCCGCAGCTGCCGCGCTATATAGGCCAGGCTTTCCGCCGTCCGGCCGACGCGTTGCAGCAGGACGGCCCTCAGCGCCATCAGCGGATAGTTGGCGCCATTGCTCAGCAGGCTTTGGTCGGCAAAGGCCAACGCGTCCGGCCACCGCCGGCGGCGGGCGGCGATGCGCGCCAAACCGAAAAAGCCCCCTTCCTTGCCATTGCCGCTCCAGGTCGCGCGATAAAAATCCTCATAGGCGCGGTCCCATTGCCGCAGGCGTTCCCAGGCGCAGGCGCGGATCAGGCTGGCGCCGCCGTCCTGTGGATTTTTGTTCAGGCGATGGGAACGGGCCAATGCGGCATCAGCGTAGGCGATGGCCTGCTCATAGCCGGCCCGGTTATATTCCGCTATCGCCAGCGACAGGTTGCAGCGGTAGTCGCCGGCGTCCAGGGCCAGCCCACGCCGGTAATAATCCTCCGCGCCCTGGCCGACATGGTTGTATTGTTCCAGGTGCTGGCCGATAAACCAGGCCTCGTCGGCGCTGTCGATAGCGGCGGCCGGGCGGGGAGCCTGGGCCGGGGACGGTAACGGCGCGTCCTCGGGCTGGTGCTCAAGGTAGCTGAGGACCAGGTTATCCTGATTATCCCTGAGTTCGATGGACAACCGGCCGCCAAAGTCGCCCGGCACCGCTTCCTGCAAAGCCTGGGCGGGGGTGAGGTCAACCGCGATTTCGAGTATCGGCGCCGACAGGCCATCGTCGCGGATCACCAAACGGTAATCATGCAGTATCGCCACCGCATACAGCCCCCAAACCAGTCCCGACGCGGTCCTTTCCAGCTTCAGGGCGGCGGAGGTATTGGCGTTTTGCACCATGCCCAGGGTATTGTAAGGCAGGAAGTTCTGCACAAATCGCTTCTCTTCCCCGGCGTCCAGCCAGCTGAAATCAGGCTGGTTATCCGTGAATACCCCGGTCATCAATTCAATATAGGGGCCGTTGGCGTCGGTCAGGTTGTCGTCCCAGGCGCGGCCGAACTCGCCATTGCCCCAGGTCCACTGTTTTTTCCCCGGCGACACGTGATGATCGGCAATATGCAATAGGCCGCCCTGCTCGTCATGACTGTAGGCGCCGACAAAATCGTAATCCGACCGATAAGCCATATACGAGGTGGGCACCGGGATATTTTTATAACGGGAGATATCCACCCCGGCGGAATAATCGACTTTATAATACGTGCCGGTGGCTATGGGAAAGGTCGATACATCGCGTTTGCCATGGTCAAACACCGCCGTGACATCGGGCGGAAATATGCTTTGATGATCGTCGCCGCCTTTCACCGCCGGATTCGCCCACCATAAAAAATGGCGCGGCGTATCGTTGCCGTTGAATATCCTGGCCGAAATTTCAAGCAACGCCCGGTCCGGATAGAGGGTAAAACCGGTCATGACCTGCAGACCGCGCATCGGTTCCAGCTCGCCGAGCCAGACCGTGCAGGCGCCGTCCTCATGCCGCTGCAACCGGTAGTCCACCGGCATGTAGGTGGTCGGCCGGTGATGCTGCGGCCAGTTGAATTCGATGCCGCCGGATATCCATGGCCCGAGCAGGCCCACCAGGGCGGGCTTAATCACTTCATTGTGATAAACAAAATCGCGCTGTTTGATCTTGTCATAGGCGCGCTGGATACGCCCGCCCAGTTCGGGCAGCAGCATAATCCGCAGGTAATCATTTTCCAGCCACAGCGCCTGGTATTCCCGCGGCGCCGGTTCCCCGGTCAGGGTATCTATTACGCCGTAGGGATAGACCGCGCCGGACGATCCCTGATAGACCCGATGTTCCAAAAACATTGGATGCTGATCCTGTTCACCGGTCAGGTAGGTGGGAATGGTTACGCTTTCCCGCCACATCTTTACTGTCCCTTTATCTACACCCGACATAGCCACCTCAATCAAAATTTTGATTAAACCATCCAGAGGAGGCAGTATAGAGGACAATTTATGGCCGATATTCGCCAAACGGTCACGCAATACAGTTAAGTGAGTTGAGTGAATGAATCTTTGCGGCATGAACAGCCATGTGATGCGCGGCCATAATAAAGCGGTGATAATCAGCCATTTATATCGCGAAAAAATCGCCAGTAAATCCACGCTGGCGCGATTAAGCCAGTTGAGCATCCAGGCGGTGAGCAATATCCTTGACGAACTGCTGGAGGAAGGCTATTTATGCCGTTTATCGCGTAATTTGCATACCCGCGGCAACAACAGCGGCAGCTTTCAAATCGCCACCCGGGGCAATATCCTGTGCCTGAACATCTCGCCCTTTTTGATTGAAGGCGTATTGGTGGACGGGCTGGTCCGTCCCCTGCTGCCCCTGCGCCAGCAGCCGGCGCGGATTGACACCCCGGGGCAATTGGCGCGGGAAATCGAGCGCCAGTATCACGCGTATCGCCAGCATGACCCGCAAACGCCGCTGCGCATCGCGCTGTCCATACACGGCCAGGTCAACCCGCGCACCGGCGTCTCGGAAAGAATGCCCCAGGCGCTATGGCATGAACCCGTTGAGCTGAGGTATTTGCTGGAGGAAAAGCTGTCCACCAGGCTGCTGATGGACAATGATTGCGTGATGCTGGCATTGGCGGAAAAATGGCAAAATATGGCCAATGCCAAGGATTTTTGCGTGATTAATGTCGATTACGGTATCGGCTCCTCCTTTGTCATCGACCGGGAAATCTATCGCGGCACGCTGTTCGGCAGCGGCCAGATAGGCCATACCATCATCGATCCCGATGGCGCCGCCTGTTCGTGCGGTCGCTATGGTTGCCTGGAGACCATCGCCTCGCTGTCTTCCCTGAAGAAAAAAGTGCGCATGCAATTAAAAATGACCCCGGACAACGATTTGGAAAACCAGCAGATCAATACCGCCTGGCTGCTGAGTCAATTTCACGCCGGCAATCCATCGGTGCGCCTGCTGGTACACAACGCGGCGCGGGCGATTGGGCTGAGCCTGTATAATTTTCTGAATATACTGAATATCAACCGTATCTATCTTTATGGCCGCAGTTGTCAGTTCGGCGCCGAATGGCTTGGGATCATCCATGAGCAAACCCACTACAATCCCTTTGATCGCGCCGATACCACCAGAGACAACGCGACGCTTATCGAAGTGGGCGGGTTAACCCGGCAACAGCAGGTGATGGGCATCGGTTTCCTGTATGCCGAGGACATCCTGAAGAACGGTCTGTTCGGCAGCGCCGCGCCGGCGGTCCCGGCGCGGCGCGAGTAAAAGCCGCCCGGACTACTGACGCGTCAGCCGCAGTCCGTTGGCCACCACCAGCAGGCTGGCCCCCATATCGGCGAACACCGCCATCCACATGGTGGCCATGCCCAGCATGGCCAGGATCAGGAAGGCGGCCTTGATGCCCAGGGCCAGGGCGATATTCTGTACCAGCACCCGGCGCGTGGTGCGCGACAGGCGGATGAAGCGCACGATTTTGTTCAGGTCGTCGTCCATCAGCGCCACGTCGGCGGTTTCAATGGCGGTATCGGTACCCGCCGCGCCCATGGCGAAACCGATATCGGCCCTGGCCAGGGCGGGGGCATCGTTGATGCCGTCGCCCACCATGCCGACCTTGCCCTGGCGCGCGTACTCTTCCACCGCGCGCAGCTTGTCTTCCGGCAGCTGATCGCCCAGGGCGACGTCGATACCGACCTGGCCGGCGATGGCGCGGGCGGTATGGACGTTATCGCCGGTCAGCATCACGGTCTTGACGCCCAATGCCTGCAGCGCCTTGATGGCGGCGCGGCTGCTCTCCTTCACCGTATCCGCCACCGCGAACAGCGCCAGCACGCGCTCGCCGTCGCTGAGCATGATAACGGTCTTGCCCTGCGCCTCAAGCGCGCCGAGCCGCGCTTCCAGTTCGGGGCTACACACGCCCAGTTCATGAATCAGCCGATGGTTGCCCAACTGGTAGTGCACGCCGTCCACGGCGCCGCGCACGCCGCGTCCCGGCAGCGCGCCAAAATCGTCGACGTCCGGCAGCGGCGCGTTATTGCGCCGCTCGGCCGTGGCCACGGCGCGGGAAACCGGATGGTCGGAGCGGGCGGCGATGGCGACGGCGATAAGCACCGGGTCACGTCCCGCCTCCTGCGCCAGCAGCAGGGTATCGGTCAACGCCGGTTTGCCGTGGGTAATGGTGCCGGTCTTGTCCAGCGCCAGCCAGGCGAGCTTGTGGCCCTCCTCAAGATAGACACCGCCCTTGATCAGGATGCCGTGCCGGGCGGCGGCGCCCAGGCCGCTGACAATGGTCACCGGCGTTGAAATCACCAGGGCGCAGGGACAGGCGATCACCAGCATAACCAGCGCGCGGTAGGCCCATTCATACCAGCCGCCGCCGGTCAGCAGCGGACCCAGCGCGGCGATGGCCAGGGCGAGGACAAATACCGCCGGGGTATAGATCCTGGCGAACCGGTCGATAAACCGCGCGGTGGGCGCGCGCGCCCCCTGCGCCTCCTCCACCGCGTGGATGATGCGCGCCAGCGTGGAATGGGTGGCGGCGGCCGTTACGCGAAACTCAAACGCCCCCGACCCGTTAATGGTGCCGGCGAACACCGTATCGCCGCCGGTTTTTTCCACCGGCAGGCTCTCGCCGGTGATGGGCGCCTGGTTCACGCTTGATGCGCCGTCCGTTATCACGCCGTCAAGGGCAATGCGTTCGCCGGGTTTTACCCGCACGATACGGCCCGGCGCGATGTCGCCCACGGCCAGGTCGGCCCAGCCGCCGTCCGGCCGCCGCACCGTCGCCAGCTCGGGGGCAAGCTGCACCAGCCCGCGGATGGCGTTGCGCGCCCGGTCGAGCGATCTGGCCTCGATAAGCTCGGCCAGGGTAAACAGCACCATCACCATGGCCGCCTCCGGCCATTGGCCGATAAGCATCGCCCCGGTGACGGCGATGCTCATCAGGGTATTGATATTCAAATTGCCGTGGCGCAGCGCAATCCAGCCCTTGCGGTAGGTTCCCAGGCCGCAAAGGGCAATGGCCGCCAACGCCAATAGCGCGCCGGCCCATTGCGGCCAGCCCGCCCATTGGCAGGCCTCGGCGCCCAGCGCCGCCACGCCGGCCAGCGCCAGCGGCCACCATGGCTTGGCCGTCGGCGCCGCCGGCGCCTGCGCGTCCAACACCGGCGTGCTGTCCATGCCCAGGGAGCGGATCGCCGCCTCGATGGCCGGCAGCGCGCCTTCGTTATGGGCGACGGTCAGCACCTGGCGCATCAGGTTGAATTCCATGCCCCGCACGTCCGGCATAGCGCCCAGCGCCTTGCGGATCATGCCCTCTTCGGTCGGGCAATCCATCTGGGCGATATACAGCCGGCTTACCGGAACGCCGGCGGCAAAGCCCGCAGCCCGGGCCGGTGGAACGCCGACGGCCTGGGCGGGTCCGGACGAGGAAAACGGCGCCGCAGCCGCCGGGCAGCAGGCTGGCGGCGGATTCGGCCGATCCCGGCTTTCCGGCGCGCCGGCCCGGGCGTGGCAGCAGTCCTTGGGGGGGGTAATGGGTGTCATACGCTGAAAAGCCATGCCGTGCTCCTGATAACATTCCTTATGGCGCATTGCACACCCTGAAGCTACTATAGAGTCAAGACATAGAGGAGTCCGTGATGAAAATCGGTGAAGTCGCCTCATCGGCGCATTGCTCGGTGGAAACCGTGCGTTTTTATGAAAAACAAGGCTTACTGCCCGCGCCGCTGCGCACCGCGGCCAATTACCGCAGCTATACGCCGCTGCACGTCGAGCGCCTGCGGTTTATCCGCCACTGCCGCGTGCTGAACATGACCCATGGCGAGATTCGCCAGCTGCTGGACCTGGTTGAACAGCCCGCCGCCGATTGCGGCGCGGTTAACCACCTGCTTGAGGATCATATTACCCACGTGGAGACGCGCATCGCGGAGCTTATCCAGCTTAAGGGGCAGCTTACGGAACTGCGTCGGCGCTGCCGGCGGGAACAGCGGGTGGACGCCTGCGGCATCGTGCAGGGCATCGCGGCGATGGACACCGGGCCGGCGCCGGAGCGGCATACGCATCTGGGCTGAATCCCCTTAGCCTGGCGGGTTCGCCAGGTAGCCGCCGGCCAGGAACGCGCGCAGCCGCTCCACGCCCTGTGCGAGCTTGTCCGTCGAGCTGGCGAAACACCAGCGGATACATCCCTCGCCGGCCGGGCCGAACGCGCTGCCCGGCGCCAATCCCAGCCCGGCCTCGGCCACCAGCGCCTTGCACAGCGCCATGCTGTCCCGCAGCCCCGCCACGCGGAAAAAAAGATACATCGCGCCCTCGGGCAGCGGCGTTTCTATCTGCGCAAAGGTGCTCAGTTCGCGGTACAGAAAATCCCGCGAGGCCTGGAAACGGGTCAGGGTAACGCCCAGCGCCTCCTCCCCCAGGCTGACCGCCGCCACGCCCGCCCGCTGCACGAACGCCGGCGCGCAGCTGCTGTTGTATTCGATTAATTTCGCCAAATCCTGGATAAGCGTATCGGGCACCACCATCCATCCCAACCGCCAGCCGGTCATCATCCAGCTTTTGGAAAAGCTGTTGACGACGATCAGGCGGTCGCGCGCATCGGCAATGTCGAGAAACGACGGCGCACAGCGCTTGTCGGGCGCATCAAACAGGATGCGCCCATAAACCTCGTCGGACACAATCCAGATGCCGTGCCGGCGGCAATGCGCCAGCACCGTCGCCTGCTGCGCCGCCGGCATTACCCAGCCGCTGGGGTTGTTCGGCGAGTTAATCACCAGCGCCCGCGTGCCCGGCGTCAGGGCGGCGAGCAGCGCCGCCATATCCAGGTGCCAGCGGGAGACGTGCCGGGATTCACGCACCAATTGCAGCGGCACTTCCGCCACGCGCGCGCCGAGGATCTTCGGAATCTCCACCAGGTTCGGCCACACCGGCGTCACCACCACCACCCGATCGCCGGGACTGTAAAGCGCCTGTGCCGCCAGCATCAGCGCCGACACGCCGGAATTGGTCACGGCAATGCGGTTTTCGCCAACCGGCCGGTGCCAGGACGAGAGATAACGCGCCAGCGCCTCGCGCAGCGCCGGTTCGCCCAGGTTGGGGGTATAAAACGTCTCCCCCGCCGCCAGCGACGCCTGCGCGGCGTCGCAGATAAACGCCGGCGTGCGGCGATCCGGTTCGCCAAACCAGAACGGCAGGATATCGCCGCGTCCTATACCGGCGTTCGCCACCTCGCGAATGGCGGAAAAACGCAGGTCGCGCACGCCGTCCCGCATCAGCGGCGCATCTTCGGGCCCCGGCGCCGGCGCGCCATCGCTTAACCGGGACATGTTGTCCGCCTTGACGCGCGCCAGCGCGGCTGGTCGCAGATATTGCCGAGAAACTCGATCACCACATGCGCGCCCAGGTAAGAGGTCACGCCGGAGCCGACATCCAGCAGCGGGTTAACCTCGACAAAATCAAAACCCACCACCTGATAGCGTTCGGCAATCGCCTTCAGGCTGTCGCGCAGTTCGGCGTAGGTCATGCCGTCCGGCTCCGCCGAGACGCAGCCCGGCACCAGCGACATGTCCAGTACATCCACGTCGATGCTGACATACACCCTGGCGTTTTCCGGCAGCAGCGCGCCGATACCCTGCGGCCCGATGCGCCGGAACTCACCCATGGGGATCACCCGGTTCCCCCCCTCGATCACCTGCTCGACGATTTCCGCGCTGTGGCGCAGGCTGCGGATGCCGATCTGCGTCAGGCTGCTGGCCCCGGCCCGCTCCACCACATGGCGGAAAGCGTGGCCGTTGGTATACTGCATATCCTGCTCCAGCGTGCCGTAATCGGTATGGGCATCAAAATGCAGTACGTGGATATCGCCGTCGAACGCGCGGAACACCGGGTAGGTAATCGAATGGTCGCCGCCCAGGATCACCGGCATCGCGCCGCCGTCCAGGATGTGTTTTACCGCCTCGGTTATCAGCGCAAAGGTTTTTTCAACATTGGTGGGATGGATATCCACATCGCCGGCGTCCACAATCAGCCCGCCGCGGATCTCCTCGCCGAGGAATTCGCGCTTTTCCTCGGGGGAATAATAACCCCGATGTTCACTGCAAAAACGCAGCGAATGCTCGCGCAGGGAGCGCGGCGCCATACGGGTGCCGGGCATAAAGGGCGAACCCTCATCGAACGGGATGCCCAAGATGGCGATGGCCGCGTCCAGCTGCGTGATATCCGGCGCAATCCTGGCGCGCAAAAAAGAGGGAATGCCGACAAACGGCCGGTTGACTCGGGTCATCATATTACTCCTGGGTGGAAGGATTAACGCGCCCCGACCCGGAGGTCAGGGCCAGAAACTGCCGCAGGCGCGGATCGCGCGGGGATGCGACCAGCTGTGACACCGGCCCTTCCTCGACGATGCCGCCCTCGCACATAAACGCGAGGCGTGTGGAAACGTTCACCGCAAAATGGATATCGTGGGTGACAATCAGCATGGCCATGCCGCCTTGCGCCAGCGAGCGCAGCAGCGTCTGCACCTCGCCCACCAGCTCCGGATCCAGCGCCGAGGTGGGTTCGTCGAACAGCATTACCGCGGGATCCATCACCAGCGCCCGGGCAATCGCGACGCGCTGCTTCTGCCCGCCCGAGAGCTGCCAGGGATAGCGGTCGGCCACCGGCGACAGCGCAAACTGCGCCATTTGCTGTTCCGCGCGCGCGCGCGCCTGTTCGCCGCCACGGCCGAGCACCACCCGTTGCGGCGTAATGATATTTTCGCGCACGGTCAGGTGCGGCCATAAATTGAACTGCTGGAAGACCATCCCAAGCCGGGGACGCAGAGCGTCAATCTGGCGCCGCGACTGATGGCGGATCATTTCGCCCTCGCGCTGCCGGCCGAAAGGCGCGCCGTTTATCTCGATAAAACCTTCATCCGGCGTTTCCAGCCAGGTTACGCAGCGCAGCAGCGTGCTCTTGCCACAGCCGCTGGGACCAATCAGCGCCACGATTTCCCCGGGAGCGATATCCAGGTATACCTGATTCACCGCGCTGACCTGGCGAAAGCGTTTGCTGATTGCGGTGACGCGCAGAGCGGGCGGGTTATTCATGGCGTGTTCCGCCAGTCAAGCGAGAGGTAGCGCCGGGCGATGGCGCTGCGCTGGATGGCGTTGCGGCTGCTTTGCCCGCCGCCCAGCTCCACGCGGCGGGCCGCCTCGGCGATAAACGCGGCGATGAGCCAGTACAGGGCGGTAATGGCGATAAACACCTCGAACGGCGCGAAGGTGGCGCCCTGCGCCACCAGGCCTTGATAGGTGAGTTCCGGCACGGTGATGGAACTGAGCACCGCCGACTCCTTCATCATCGTCAGCGTCATGTTGGTGGAGGGCGGCACCACCGCGCGCAGTACCTGCGGCGCGATAATATGGCGCATCGCCTGCGCCGGCGACATGCCTATCGCCCGGGCGGACTCGAACTGGCCGCGCGGCAGCGCCTGGATGCCGGCGCGCAGGATCTCGCCGTAATAGGCGCTGGCATAGAGCGCCAGCGCCAGGGTGCCCACCGCCTCGGCCGGCGGGCGCAGGCCGGTAAACGGTAAGCCGTAATACACCACGAACAAAAAAATAATAAACGGCGCGCTGCGCAGGCAGGCGATATAGACGGCGATCGACGCGGCTACCGCCCGCAACGGCACCAGGCTGAGCAGCGCCACCGCCATACCCAGCAGGTAGCCGATGGCGAAGGCTATCAGGGTAATTTTCACGGTCAGGCCGGCGCCTTGCAATAATAGCGGCCAGTAGGGGTAAAGCACGGTGAAATCAATGTGCATACGTTATACCCGGGCGTCCGCCACCCGGGCCTCCAGATAGCTGCCGATGGCGCTGAACGCCAGGTTGATGACCAGGAAAATCAGCGCCGCGCCCAGCAGTGTTTCAAACGGCCGGTAGTTGCCGCCGGCGATTTGCTGCGCGGTGCGCAGCACGTCCACCACGGTGATGACCGACAGTAGCGCGGTGCCTTTGACGATGATCGTCGCTTCGTTGACGATGACCGGAATCATCCGCCGGAACAGCTGGGGCAATACCACGCATTGCCATATGGCGCGTGGGCGCAGGCCGAGCGCCGCGGCGGCCTCGATATGCCCCGGATCAAGGGTGCCGAGCCCGCCGCGCATGGCTTCGGCGAGGAAGATGGTGCTGTTGAGGGTAATGGCGATAATGCCCGCCGCCGTGGGGCTGAGATCCAGTCCCAGGGCCGGCAATACGTAATAACAGATAAATATCTGGATAAGCAGCGGCGTGCCGCGCACAAAGCTTATCAGCACCGCGAACGCCCTCCCCAGCCAGACGTTTTTTCTCGCCCGCAGCAGGGTAAACCCGGTTGAAAAAACCAGCACCAGCAAAAAAATAATCACCGCCAGGCTGAGGTTGACCCATGCCGCCTCCAGCAAAGGCGGAAAACTGGAAAATAACGTTTGCCAACTGAATTTCATCACCGGGACTCCGCTACGGTTTAACGAAAATTACTGCGCGCCGGGAGGAAGATAGCCGCTGTCCGGGATGTCCATGGTAAAACCGAACCATTTTTGCTGCAGCGCCGCCAGGCGCCCGTCGTCACGCATGCTGCGGATAACGCCCGAGATGGCGTCGCGCAAATCCTTATCCTGCACACGGGTGACCCAGGCCAGGTAATCATAGCCGCCCTGGTTGGGTATCGCGGTCATCAGCTCAAAGGTATCCGGCCGCTGTTTTACCAAAACCGCAAGGCTCGGCAAAGATTGCACCACCGCGTCCACCTCGCCGTTGGCCAGCGCCATATACGCCCCCTGGAAATCGGTGAACAGCTTGAGCTGCTTATAGCCCGCGCCGCCGTCGGCCTTCAGTTTGGCGTCCAGGGCGCGCGCCACGGGTTCGGTGGACGACGCCAGCTGGGTTGCCACCACCTTGCCGTTAAGATCGGCCGTCTTCGCCAACCCATCGCCTTTACGCTTGAGCAGATACGGCGCGCCGTTGGCTATGGGCAGGGTGTAGGCATAACGCTTGGCGCGCTCTTCGTTAATCCCGACCGTGGTGGCGACAAAATCAAACTTCCCGGCCAGCAGGCCCGGTAAAATGCCCTGCCAGGGCAGATCCAGCTGTTTGACCTTCACCCCCAGCGCCTTGGCCACTTCCGCCAGGATATCCGACCCGTAGCCGACGATTTTGCCGTCCTGCACGAATTCAAACGGAGGAAACGCCGCCTCGGTGCCTACGGTTACGGTGCCGGTGCGTTTGATTTTTTCCAGCGTGGTTTCGGCCGAGGCCTGGGCGGCGAGCAGCCCCGCGCAGGCGCACAGCAGCACCAGCCGGACAAGGAACAGGTGACGGATTTTATGCATGATGAACTCCCATTAAGAAACCGGTAAGGCGTCAAGACCGCGCCGTGACAAAATAATCCGCCCGCACCGCCGCGCCGATCAGATTCACCATCAGGCGCGCGGCGGTAATACAGCTGATATGATTGACATCTTTGGCGGGCGTGATTTCAACGATATCCATTCCCACCACTTTGCCCTTGCGTACCAGGGCATGGATCAGGCGGCGCACCTGGTGAAAGGTGAGACCGCCCGGCGCCGGGGTTTCCACCGCCGGCATCACCGTCGGATCCAGGCCGTCCGCATCGATGGTGATATAAAACTGACCGCCGTCGGGGATACGGTCGATAATGGCGTCGATACCCGCGTCGTGGACCTCGAAGGCGGGGATGATATGCGCGCCATAGGCCCGCGCCGCGTCCACTTCCTCGGTGCGGGCGCTGCCCTGGGCACGAATGCCGATCTGGAAGATTTCGCCGATATGGGCCATTTCGGACGCGCGGCGGATGGGACTGGAAAGACCGTTGCGCACGCCGTTCACCTCATTGCGCCAGTCGATGTGCGCGTCGATCTGAATCAGGGTAATCGGCCCCCGGCCCTCGAACGCCGCCAGGATGGGAATGGGAATGCCGTGGTCGCCGCCCAGGGTGATGGGCATGGCGCCGGCGGCGAGGATTTTACGGATCGCCTGTTCGGCGCGCGGGGTATGGCTGCCGAGATCGGCGGGATCGGCCAGCACATTGCCCACGTCCACCAGCTTGATCGGCCGGTTATCCAGGATCGGGCCGCCGACGTCGAAATCATACTGATCCTTGCCCTTGCTGATGGTATCGCTTACGGCGCGCACGGCGTCGGGGGCATGAATCTGATCGTTGCTGATGGCATGGGGGGCATAGGCATTGCCGTAGGGCAGGCCGATAATGGCGATATGCGCGTCAAGGTGTTCCAGATCGGTGGACACCGGCGATCGCAGGAAGCCTTGGGGGCCGTGGGACGGCGGAACGGTAAGGGACTGCGGCATGGGATGCTCCTGAGGGATGGGTGATGCTAGGGAGTATAGACCGGTTGCCGGTAGCGCTTGGTGACCGCCGGTGAACCTATGCGTGTATGGCGTACACCCTTTCCGCCGGCAGCATGCATCGCATCGGCGCCGGCGCCGGCGCCCCGTTGTGGAGCATGCCTGTTCATTAACAGAGCAGCCGAGGCGCAGGGCGGGGACGATGGCGCATCAGGGGCGCCGTCCGGCATGGCATTCATCTTGCATGTTTTTTTTTGCGCATCGTTTTTGTTGCGGGGTCCGTTTGACCCACTCTGACCGCTCTCAGGGCGCGTGATAAGCGCGCCTCCCGATGTAGCCCCGACGTTAGGCAGCGAAATATGACTCCATCCGCAAATAATCTTAAACCCGTGCCGCCCCTGACGGAGGCCGATCTTAAACTGCTGCGCATCTTCCGCGCGGTCGCCGAGGCCGGGGGACTGACCGCGGCCGAGGAGGCGCTGAACATCGAGCGCTCCACCATCAGCCGCCATCTGCAGAACCTGGAGGCCAGGCTGGGCGAAAAACTCTGCTTTCGCGGGCCGGCCGGTTTCCAACTGACGATGTTCGGCGAAAGCGTCCTCAGGGCATCCAGCCTGGCGGACGATACGCTGAAAAAAATACGCGACGATCTGAACGACGCGCGCAATATACTGGCGGGCGATTTGACTATCGGCATCGCCGATAACTGCCTGTCCAATTCCGGTTCCAAGGTTTCCGAAGCGCTGGCGGCCTTCCGTTCCATCGCGCCGGACGTCACCGTGCATCTGTCGATTCATCAGCATGATTCGCTGCTCGCGCACATGCTTGACCGGCAATTGCATATCGGCATCAGCGGCATGCCGGAGACCAACCGGCAGTTGCAAAGCGTGCCGTTGTTCAACGAGGCGTTCCGCCTCTACGTGGCGCTGCCTTTCGGCCAGCCGGCGCCCGCCATGGCGGAGTTGATCGAGCAGAATTATGTCCTGGTCACCCGCGATCGCGATCCCTACAGTTCCCGGCTAAGCCAGCGCCTCAATATGAAACGCAAGGCCGTTGCCTCGGGACTGGAGGCGGTCGCCACCCTGATTGCCGCCGGCGGCTATGTGGGATTGTTGCCGACCCATTACGTGCAGACCCTTTCCCAGTTCTATTGTTTTGTCGAAGTCGCGGATGCGCAGGCGTTCGCTTATGAAGTGACGTTTTCGCTGCTGTCGCTGCGGGGACATCCCCTGCCCCCCAGCGGCCAGCGCTTTATGCGCTTATTGCTCACGTTAATGCACCAGGATGCCGCCGGGGGGTTTTCACTCCAGGCGGCCAGCTGAGACTCGCGACGGCGCCGTCATATAAATTTCCTATGAGGGGATTGCGCTGCAGAAACCGGCGCCGACGGCGGTCAAATGTCTGGTTTCAATTCACTGTTTCCTGACGATAATGCGGCAAACGCCCTTACCGCTGCACGGCGCTAATGCTATGTAATTCAATAACCTTGCTGACAATTTGCCGGTTGACAGGGATTGTCATGTCAATCAATTATCATGACAACCTATCGGCAACCTTAATGAATAAATATGCAATGGGATCAGCATGGGCTTGTCTCCGGCCCGCAGCCATTATGGTGGCAAATTGCAGACAGATTACGCCGTGAAATCGAATTCGGCGGTTTTAAACCCGGCGAGGCATTGCCCTCCGAGACCCTGCTTAACCAGGTATTCGGCGTCAGCCGGACCACCGCGCGCACCGCCCTGGATAAACTTGAGCAGGAAGGGTTAATCAGCCGACGCGCCGGTAAAGGCTCTATCGTGCTGCCGCCGCAGGTGATCCAGCCGCTGAGTCAAATGTCGAGTTTTGCGGAAGATATGCAGCGGCGCGGTTTTACCGCCGGCTATCACACCCTCAGCGCCCGCATGGCGCTTCCCCCGGCCGAGATTGCCGCCGCCCTGGGCCTGGAATCCAACGAAAAAGCCTTTATGTCCACCCGCTTGCTGAAAGCCGACGCCATGCCGATGGCCTATTCACAAAGCTGGCTGTCGCCCGCCCTGTTTGTCCATCACCCGGTGCCCGAGGCCGGTGAACTGGACCGCCAGTCGCTGTACGTCTGGCTGGAACAGCGGTGCGGCTGCCGCATCGCCGGCGGCCGGGAAACCATCAGCGCCGCCCTGCTCAGCGGCGAACTGTCCCGCGCCCTGCAGGTGGCCAAGGGGAGCGCCGGCCTGGTGGCGCGCCGCCTGAGCCATGACGCGGACCTGCGCCCGGTTGAATACGTGACGGTGCATTACCGCGCCGATCGCTACAGCTTTACCATCGATCTGGTACGCAAACCATGACCGCCGGCAAGGCGTTGTTTGTCGGCGATATCAGCCTGGATACCACGCTTAGCATGGCGGCCATCCCGCAGCCCGATGAAAAAGTCCTGGCGCGCATCACCAGCGAATCCGCCGGCGGCGTGGTGAGCAACGCCGCGCTGGCCTGCCGCATGGCGGGCGCGGACGTCCGGCTCGCCCTTGAAACCGGCGACGACCTGGTGGCGGACCCCCTGCTGCACGGCCTGCGGCAATCCGGCCTGCGCGTTATCGGCCGCAAAATGCCCGGGCGCACCTGCCGCGCCATTATCCTGCTGGAACCGCACGGCGAAAAACGCCTGCTGCTGGAGCCGGGCGTCTCGCTGTATCCCAGCCTGGAATGGGTGAAAACCCTTGATTTAGACGGTATCGACTGGGTGCATACCGCCGCGTACGGCGAAGGGGCATGGCACCTGATTGAACAATGCCGAAAGGCCGGCTGCAAATGGTCGCTCGACCTGGAGCCGGCCACCTTCGCCCAGGGTCTGGAACCGCTCTATCCCCTGCTGGCCGGCGCTGAAGCGGTGTTTTGCAACCAGCGCGCGCTGCGCCAGCTCGGTGACGACGCCGTGGCGCGGCTGCTGGCGCTTAAGGTTAACGCCGTGGTGTGCACCCTCGGCCCGCAGGGGGCGCGCTACGTCTCGGCCGCTGAAGATATCCGCGCCCGCTATCCCGTCGAGCCGGTAATCGTGGATACCACCGGCGCGGGCGATTGCCTGGCCGGCTGGTTTATCGCCGGCCGGCTGGCGGGAAAATCGGTCCAGCGGTCGCTGACGCAGGCGGTTTTCGCCGCCACCTACAGCTGCGGGGGCATGGGCGCGCAGCCTTCCTATCCCAGCCTCGAACAGCTTATGCATTATCAACGCGCCGGCTCGCCCGAAGGCGATGCCTGAGCCCCGACAGATGAGAGAACAAATGGCCGGACCACAAGTACTTCCCGAGAAACCCAACATGCTCGCCGCGCTGTTTCCGGTAAAAAAACCGGTGATAGGCGTGATTCATTTACAGGCCCTGCCCGGCGCGCCGCGCTATAACGGGCAGGCGATGAAAGACATTTTCGCCGCCGCCGTGGCCGATGCCAAGACCCTGGCGCAGGGCGGCATCGACGGCATTATTATTGAAAACGCCAGCGATCTGCCGTTCTGCCGTCCGGAAAATATCGGTCCGGAAACGGTGGCCGCGCTGACCGCCGCCTGCATGGAAGTCCGCGCCGCGGTGGCGACCCCCATCGGCATCACCTGCGTGGCCAACGGCGCCATTCCGGCGCTGGCGATCGCCAAAGCGGTCGGCGCGCGCTGGGTGCGGGTCAATCAATGGGTCAACGCTTACGTGGCCAACGAAGGTTTCATCAACGGTCCCGCCCCGGAGGCCATGCGTTACCGCGCCATGATAGATGCCCGCGATGTCGCCATTTTCGCCGACGTTCACGTCAAGTTCGGTGCCCACGCCATTACCGCCGATCGCAGTATTGCCGAACAGGCCACCGACGCGGAGTGGTTTGACGCCGATGTGCTGATCGCCACCGGCGCGCGCACCGGTTCGCCCACCGAGCCGGCCGAGGTCAATCAGGTGCGCAACGGCACCAACCTGCCGGTCATCATCGGATCCGGCCTGTCGCCGGAACAGGTGCCGGCGCTGTTCAGCGCGGCCGACGGCGCGATTATCGGCCAATGGCTGAAAATCGACGGCGCCTGGTGGAAGCCGGTGGATGCGCGCCGCGTTGCGCAGTTAATGCAGGCGGTAATGCGCGTGCGGGAGGGCAAATGACGCTGCTGACCGGTGAAACCGACGTATTCTCTTCCCAGCCGTCGACCTCGGCGCGCTGCGTGGTGGCGTTTATGGCCAAACGCCAGCCGGACGCGGGCGGCGCGGTGTATCAGCGGCAACATTATCACGCGTTGATGGCGCTGCTCGACGAGCTGCGCGGCGAAGGCTGGTTATTATCCTTTCGCGCCATGTTCATGCCCGCGGACGTCACCCTGCCGGCGACGGCGCTCGACAGCGGCGCCCTGCACGAATGGGATATGGCCGGCGCCTTCGAGGCGCCGTCGCTCGGCGCGGCGCTGGCGGGAACCGTGCGTCTTGAACAGGCGGGCTGGTCGCGGCTGTTCGCCACCCAGTGGCTGCTGGGCCCGCGTGAATTCGCCACCGTGAACGGCTGCGGTCCGGATATCCGCCGTCCCTGGGGATTTATGGCGCTATGGGAATGGAACGACGCCTGGTGCGAGGCGACGCCCGCCGAACGCACGGACTATGACGCCGAATGCGACGTGGCGTTTAAAGGCGACCTGGCGCTGAACGTTAACATCGCCGGCCGCCATCGTCTTGACTGGGCGCACAGCTGGCATCATCTGGGCATATGGGAAACCGACAGCCTGGATACCGTCTCGCGGGCCATTACCGGCCATCAGCACGCGGCGGATTTTAAATTCACCACCTCAAGACACGTTACCGGCAAGGTACGCCCGCTGGCCGACCTGCTGTTGCCCGTTATCGCCTAAGGAGCGCCCGATGTCAGAAAGTATTTGGATCCATTATGCCCGTCCGCGTCCGCGCTGGTATCTGCTGACGCCCGCCGAACAACAGGAAAAACAGGCCCGCTGGCAGGCGCTGTCGCACCAGGCGACGCTTGCGGGCGCGCGTTTCATGGGCCGCTACCATATTCGCGGCCAGCATGATTTCGAAACCGTGGAAGTGTGGAATTTTCCCGACGCGGAAGCCGCATTCCAGTATTGGTCCGGCCTGACGGACGCGGCCTATAACCAGTGGTTCGCCTTTGCCAACAACATCGGTCTTGCGGTGGAGAAACTCCTTGATGACCATCCCGGTACTTGAAGCCACGAACATCAGCCGTCATTTCGGCGGCGTCAGGGCGTTGGAGCAGGTGGATTTCCGCGTGTTCCCCGGCGAAATCTGCGCCCTGATCGGCGATAACGGCGCCGGAAAATCGACGCTGACCAAAATCCTTTCCGGCGCCGACCGGCCCGACGAGGGCGTGATTAAAATCGACGGCCGGGAAGTGGTGTTTACCTCGCCCGGCGCGGCCCAGGATTGCGGCATCTCCACGGTCTACCAGGACCTGGCGCTGGCACCCGAACTGACGCCGGTGGAAAACCTGTTTTTGGGCCGTGAACAACTGCGCGGCGGCCTGCCAGGCCGGCTGGGGGTACTGGATCGCCCCGCCATGCGCCGCAAAGCCGTTGAGCAATTTGCCCGTCTGGGCGTCAATCTGCGTTCGCTGTCGGTGCCGATTTCCACCCTGTCCGGCGGCCAGCGCCAGTCGGTGGCCATTGCCCGCGCCGCCATGTGGGCCGGACGGGTGATTTTTATGGATGAACCGACCGCCGCGCTCGGCGTCATCCAGACCGAGCGGGTGCTGGCGCTGATTCGCCAGGTGCGCGACGCCGGGCTGGCGGTGGTGCTAATCAGCCACAATATGCCGCAGGTGCTGGCGATTGCCGATCGGGTCGAGGTGCTGCGTCTGGGAAAAAGCGTGGCGCAGATGCCGACCCGGGGGCTGAGGGTGGAAGATCTGGTTTCCGCCATGACCAGCGGAACCTATGGCCGCGCGGAGGTCACGCCATGAACGGTTTCCCGACGGATAAACCGTCCCATCAGGAACACCCGGCAACCGTGCGCGACAGACTGGCGCGGCTGATTGGCGGCGGCTGGATATTCATCCTGCTGGTCGCGCTTATCGTGCTGTTCGGCGCGCTGCGCCCCGCGCAGTTCGGTTCCGCCTATAACCTGGCGCAAATGGCGATAAACGCCGCCATCCTGCTGGTGCTGTCGGTGGGGCAAACCTACGTCATCATCGCCGCCGGCATTGATTTATCCGTCGGCGCGGTGCTGGTGTTTTCCTCGGTGGTTTCCGCCCAGACCATGCTTTATCTCGCGGGCCAGGCGGGCAATACTTTCGGCACCACCGACGCCGGCTGGGGCGTGATTGCCGCCGGCGGCCTGGTGGCCGTCGCCGTCGGGGCGCTGTGGGGCGCGTTGAACGGCTTTCTGGTGGCGGTGGCGAAAATCCCGGCGCTGATAGTGACCCTCGGCACCTTCGGCATGGCGCTTGGGCTGGCGCAGGTGCTCTCCGGCGGCATCGACGTGCGCGCCATGCCGGAACGGCTGGTGGCGGTGGTCGGCAGCGGCGATATCGCCGGCGTGCCGATGCTGGTTATCGTCGCCGCGGCGGTGCTGGCGGTCGCCGCCTTTGTTTTGCACCTCACCCGCTTCGGCCTGCATATCTTCGCCGTCGGCTCCAACCTGGAAGCGCTGCGGCGCGCGGGCATCAACGTCAAAGCGCGCCTGGTGGCCATCTATATGATCTCCGGCGCGCTGGCGGGCGTGGCGGCGATGATGTCCAACGCGCGGTTTTCCACCACCACCATCGGCGGCCACGCCATGGACAATCTGGCGACCATCTCCGCCGTGGTGCTGGGCGGAACCAGCCTGTTCGGCGGCATCGGCAGCGTTGCCGGCACCATTATCGGGGTGTTTATCCCCATTATCCTGCTCAACGGTTTTGTCATTCTCGGCATTCCGCCGTTTTGGCAAACCGTGGCGATGGGCATGGTGCTTATCCTGGCGGTCTGGATCGATCAGCTCAAACGCCGGGCAAGGGAACGTAGTTGATACCGTTAATCAGCTTATTGAGGTTTTAATCACTGTTAGATGGGGAATCAAGATGCGCAACACAATGGTATTCACTGTTTTATCGACGTTAACCCTGGCGCTGGCGCACCCCGCCTGGGCCGCCGGAAAAAATGACACCGTCGCGCTGGTGCTGGGCGTGAAAGGCAGTCCTTTTTACCAGGCATTACAGTGCGGCGCCCAGGAAAAAGCCCGGCAAAGCGGGATTACCCTGCGGGTCTCCGCCCCCGACCAGTTTGCCGCCGATAGCCAGATCCCGGTGGTGAACGCCGTCACGGCGACCGCGCCGGCGGTGGCGGCGATTGTGCCGACCGACGCCCAGGCGCTGGTGGCGCCGATGAAACAGCTGGCGGCGCGCGGCGCCAAGGTGATGACCGTGGACCAAACGCTGAACGATACCCGCTTCCTGGCGACCGAGATCATTTCCGACAATGAACGCGGCGGTAAAATGGCCGCCGAGGCCATGAACAGGCTGCTCGGCGGCAAAGGGGAAGTCCTGGTCATCACCCAGCCGCCGGGCTCAAGCGCGCAGGACGCACGTGAAAAAGGCTTTGCCGAACAGATCAAAACCTATCCCGGCATCACCTATATCGGCCCGCAGTATCAAAGCGACGACCCGCAAAAGGCGGCGGAAATCATCACCTCCACGCTCTCCGCCCATCCCGGTCTGGCGGGGGTGTTCTCCACCAACGATCAGGGCGCGATTGGCGCGGTTACCGGCCTGCGCCAGGCGGGGGCGGCGAAAAAGGTCAAGGTGGTGGCCTATGACGCCGCCACCGCCGAGGTGAGCGCGCTGAAAAACGGGACTATCGACGTGTTGATTGCCCAGAACCCCAAACAGGAAGGCGAAGCGGTGATCACCACCGCCCTGGCGCTGCTGGCCGGCAAACCGGTGCCGAAACAGACGCTGACCGACCTGGTGTCGATTGAGTCAGGCGAACATCAAAAAGCCGACCAGTACGAATATAAGGCCGACTGTCGGTAAAAGTGTGAGGCTTGCGCGCAATTCGCTAAAAAAAAATCCGGTTCCCATTGTTATTTGTTATCAATTAATTAATTTTATGTAACAACGGGTTCGGCGCACCGAGCGCGACAACACCAGGAACCGGATAGATGATCATATCAGCTGCAACCGACTACCGCGCGGCGGCCAAACGCAAACTGCCGCCTTTTTTGTTTCATTACCTGGACGGCGGCGCCTACGCCGAATATACCCTGAAGCGCAATGTGGACGATCTGGCGCAGGTGGCGCTCCGGCAGCGGGTGCTGAAAAACATGTCGCAGCTGAGCCTGGAGACCCGGCTGTTCGGCCAGCGGCTTGCCATGCCGGTGGCCCTCGCGCCGGTCGGGCTTTGCGGCATGTATGCCCGGCGCGGCGAGGTCCAGGCGGCCAGGGCCGCCGAAAGCAAGGGCATCCCCTTTACGCTGTCCACCGTCTCGGTCGGCACCATCGAGGAAGTTTCCGGCGCCGTCCGGCAGCCCATGTGGTTCCAGCTTTATGTGCTCAAGGACCGCGGCTTTATGCGTAACGCCCTGGAGCGCGCCAGGGCCGCGGGCTGCTCCACGCTGGTGTTTACCGTGGACATGCCGGTTCCCGGCGCCCGCTACCGCGACGCCCATTCCGGCATGAGCGGGCCGAACGCGGCGCTGCGCCGCTACCTCCAGGCGATGACCCACCCCGCCTGGGCCTGGGATGTCGGGATACGCGGCCGTCCGCACGATCTGGGCAATATATCGGCCTACGTGGGCAAACCCACCGGGCTTGCAGACTACATCGGCTGGCTGGCGAAGAACTTCGATCCCTCCATCTCCTGGAGCGACCTGGAATGGATACGCGAATTCTGGCAAGGCCCGATGATCATTAAAGGCATTCTCGACCCGGAAGATGCCCGCGACGCGGTACGCTTCGGCGCGGACGGCATCGTGGTCTCCAATCACGGCGGACGCCAGCTCGACGGCGTGCTCTCCTCCACCCGGGCGCTGCCCGCCATCGTCGACGCGGTAAAAGGCGAGATAGCCATTCTGGCCGATAGCGGCATCCGCAATGGCCTGGACGTGGTGCGGATGATTGCGCTGGGCGCCGATACCGTGCTGCTGGGGCGCGCGTATATCTATGCCCTGGCGACGGCGGGGGAACAGGGCGTGGCCAACCTGCTCAACCTTATCGATAAGGAAATGCGGGTGGCGATGACCCTCACCGGCGCCCGCGATATTGCCGGGATCACCCATGCTTCCCTGGCGCGGCGGGTCTTGCCGGACTAAACCCGGCGCGTTGAGGGGCTGCGGCCGATCAATCCGGACCGGCCGCGGCTTAGCCGGCGGACCGCGCGGGGAAAGACGTCCCCACCTTTACCGGTTGATGATTTCCTGCGGGATCGGCTCGCCATGGTATTTTTGATAAATATCGTTCAGCTTGCCGTTTTTCAAATTGGCGGCAATCCACTCGTCCAGCTTGGCCTTCAATTCCGGCTGCCCTTTCGGCACCCCAATCGCCAGGTCAAACACCTGCAGGGTCATTTTCGGTTCAAACGCCAGCTTCGGATTCTGTTTCTTTATCTGGTTAACCAGCGTGGCCGATGTCGCCACCGCAAACGCCTGCCCGCTGACCGCGGCGGTGACAAGCGTAGCGTCGTCGTCATAACGCTGCACGGTAAAACCCCGCTTGCTCGCTTCCGTGCTCAACTGGGTATCCTGGGTGGTGCCGCGCGTCACGGTGATCGCCTTGCCTTTCAGGTCGTCCCAGCCGGCGATTTTGGTCGCCGCCGGCGCGCCGATAACCGACCGCAACCCGGCATAGGCGCGCGAAAAATCAATTACCTGCGCGCGCTGCGGGGTCACCGACAGGGTCGAGATGACGATATCCGCCTTACCGGTTTGCAGATTGGGAATACGCGTCGGACCCGTGGTCTCGATAAACTGCAGTTTCAGCCCCCAATCCTGCGCCAGCAGCTGCGCGGTTTCCACATCCGAGCCAATCGGCTTCAGGCTGGCGTCCAGCATACCGGAAGGCGGAATGGACAGATCGGTGGCCACCCGCAGCGTGCCCCGGTCCTTGATGTCCTGCCAGGCGTTGGTGGCCGCCGTCGCGGGGTTGAACGCCAGCCAACAAAACAAAATGCCCATGACTGCTAATTGTTTACTATTACGCATAGTTCTCTCCAGGGTTAACTGACGTTTCAACGCCGACGGCCTACAGCTCGTTGGCGATAAAATCCTGCAGCTCCGAGGTGGCGGGCTGTTTTAAAATGGCGGCGCCGCCGCTTTCATGCACGGTGCCCTGGTGCATAAACACGACTTTGTCGGCGATGCGCCGCGCAAAATTCATTTCGTGCGTCACCATGATCATGGTCATACCGCTGCCGGCCAATCGCTCGATAACGCGCAACACTTCGCCGGTCAGCTTGGGATCGAGGGCGGAGGTCACCTCGTCAAACAACATCACCTTCGGTTTCATGGCCAGCGAGCGGGCAATGGCCGCGCGTTGCTGCTGGCCGCCGGAAAGCTGCTCCGGATAGCTGTCCGACTTATCGGTCAGGCCGACCTGCTCCAGCACCGACTGCGCCAGGCGCCGCGCCTCCCCTTTCGATTGCTTTTTTACCGCCACCGGCCCCAGCGTGATGTTCTGCTCAATGGTCAGATGGGGAAACAGGTTATAGCTCTGGAACACAATGCCGACATCCTGGCGCAGTTGGCGCAGGTCAAGATGCGGATCTTCGACACGATGCCCGCACACCTCGATGCTGCCGCCGTTGATTTCCTCCAGCCGGTCGATACAGCGCAGGGCGGTGCTTTTTCCCGACCCGCTGGCGCCAATCAACGCCACCACCTGGCCCCGGTCGACCGAAAAAGACACATCGTTAAGCACCGGCACCGCCCCGAAGCTCTTTTGCACGTTATTCAGCACGATAATCGACATAATGATTTCCTTTAACGCTTAAGCCGTTCTGGTCAGCGCGACGTCGGGCCGCGCCGTTTTTTTAACCAAGGCGCGCCGTTCAAGCCTGCGGCTTAAAACCGACACCGGAAAACACAGGCAAAAATAAAGTAAAGAGACGATCAGGTAGGTAATAAACGGCTCGAAAATCGAGTTATTGATAAGCTGTCCGGCCCGCGCCAGCTCGACGAAACCGACCACCGACGCCAGCGAGGTGTTTTTGATGATCTGCACCGAAAACCCCACGGTGGGCGGCGTCGCCAGCCGCACGGCCTGCGGCAGGATCACCTTGAACAGGCGCTGCGCGCGGGACAGCGCCAGGCATTCCGCCGCTTCCCATTGCGCGCGCGGCACCGCCTGCAGGCAGCCGCGCCAGATTTCGCCCAGGTACGCGCTGGCGTAAAGGGTCAGCGAGACGCCGGCGGCGAACAACGGTGAAATATTAAAACCCAGCGACGGCAGGCCGAAATAGATCATGAACATGATGATAAGCAACGGCGTACCCTGGATAAGCTGAACATAGACGCTCACCAGAAAACGCACGCCGCGCAGCGGCGAGATACGTCCCAGGGCCACCAGGAAACCGACCAGGCCGCCGCCGCCGAACGCCATCAGCGACAGGATCAGGGTCCAGAAAGCGCCTTCCAGCAGGAACTGGATATGGGCCGGATTAAGGGAGGAATTCATGTCTCGCTCCTCAAAGAGGGGTGCCAAGGCGGCGACGGCGCGGAAACGCCGCCAGCCCCACCAGCCAAAACGCAAAACGCATCAGAAACGACAGGGCCAGGTAAATACCGGCAACGACAAAAAAGGTTTCAAACGGCCGGTAGGTTTCCGACTGGATAAAGTTAGCGGTGGCCGTCAGCTCTTCGGTCGAAATTTGCGAGGTCACCGACGAGGCCAGCATCAACAGGATAAACTGGCTGGTCAGCGACGGATAAACCCGTTCTATCGCCGGACGCAGCGCCACATGCCAATATTGTTGCCAGGTTGACAACCCCAGCGTTTCCGCCGCTTCCCATTGGCCCGGGTGGATGGATTCAAACCCGGCGCGCATGATCTCCGCGGTATAGGCGCCGACGTTTATCGTCAGCGCAATCACCGAGACGGTAAACGCCGAAAACGAGAAGCCCAGGCTGGACAACCCGAAATACACCAGGAAGATCTGTACCAGGAAGGGTGTATTGCGAATGGCTTCGATATACACCCCCGCGATACGTGCACACCAGGCGCACTGTGAACGCCGCGCCACGGCGCATAGGGTGCCGATCAGAAAGCCGAAGACGGTGGTGATGACCGCCAGTTCGGCGGTGAGCAGCGCGCCGTCCCTCAGCATCTGCCATTGCGTCAATATCGCAGTAAAATCAAGCTTCATAACCCGCTACCTATTTTGTCGCCGCGGCCGTATCCCGCCCGGTGATCCGGTCATACACCCTGAACAGCGCCTGGTTGCCATGAGATCCCTCGCCGTGGGCCTGCGCATCCTGGTACTGTGTCGCCACCAGCGCGGTGGCCGGCAGCGGCACCGGACCCTTTTGCGCCGCTTCCAGCACCAGGCGCAAATCCTTCATCATCAAATCAATGCGAAAGCCGGCGGAGGTATCGCCCTCGATCATGGCCGTGCCCAGCTTGTCGAGCATCCAGGACGCCGCCGATCCCCCCAGCAGCACCTCGCGCATCTGGCCGAGGTCGATGCCGTAGGCCCGTCCCAGCGCCAGCGCCTCGCAAATCGCCTGGATATTGATGCCGCAAATCAGCTGGTTGCACAGCTTCACCGTCTGGCCGGCGCCGGAGTGCCCCACATGATTGATGGTGGTGCCCATCGCCCGCAGGAAAGGCTCGGCGCGGGCGAATCCCGCGGCGTCGCCGCCGACCATAATGCTCAGGGCGGCGTTTTTCGCCCCCACCGGCCCGCCGGACACCGGCGCGTCCAGCATGATCACCCCCGCCGCCGCCAGCGCCTGGCTCATGGCGCGCGTGGCCGCCGGCGCGATGGTGCTCATGTCCACGTACAGCCCGCCGCGCGGCGGGCAGGCCAGCAGTCCCCCGCCGCCCCGGACCACATCCTCCACCTGCGGCGTGTCCGGCAGCATGGAGATCACGATATCGGCCTCGGCGGTGGCGTCCGGGATATCCCGCGCCGGCTGCACGCCGTAAGCCGCCAGCGCCTCGACCGCCGCCGGCAGCACATCATAAGCGCGCACGCGAAAGCCGGCCTGGGCGAGGTTGCGGGCCATTTCGCGCCCCATCACCCCCAGGCCAAGAAAACCCACGTTACCTTTTGCTGATAAATCACTCATGGCCATGGGTCCTCCCGGTAGCGTTTTGCTGTTCAAGACGGTTAAGTTTGTCGACCCGGCGGACAAAATCCTCATCCTGGACAAACCGGGCGCGCAAAAACGTATCCACCAGATCGCGCGCCAGCCAAGGCCCGACAATTTGCGCGCCCATGCACATCACGTTGACATCGTCATGTTCCACGCCCTGGTGCGCCGAGTGGATATCGTGGCAAACGGCGGCGCGGATGCCGTTGATTTTATTGGCCGCAATCACCGCGCCCACGCCGGTGCCGCAGACCAGGATGCCCCGGCGGCCGGCGTCCTCGCGCACCTTGCCGCACAGGGCGAGGGCGATATCGGGGAAATCGACCTGGTCGGGCGTGTGGCTGCCGATGTCGTCCACCAGGTGACCGGCGGCGCGCAGCCAGTCGGCAAGTTCCTGCTTCAGCCGAAAGCCGGCGTGATCGCTGCCAATAACGATATTCATACGGGTTTCCCTCTGGGATCGTGGTTTAGTCGGTAAAAGGCGCCGCGCCCGCCATGCGAATGGTGGCGCGGCGGCGAAAGTCGGCGCCGATGTCGAAATGACGGGCCAGCAGCTCGTCGGCGCGCGCTTCGTCGCGCTCGACGATGGCGGCAAAAATAAGCCGGTGGTGATCGATCAGGAACTCCTCGATACCGTCGACCTGGATGATCTGTTCACGCCGGTCCAGATGCGAACGCATCATCAGCGCGCTGATGGACTGGTAGATACTGATAAGCGTGGCCGAGCCGGAGGCCAGCACTATGGATTCATGAAAGCGAAAATCCGCCAGGCCGCCCACTTCGGGGGTATGGATGGTGTCGATGATGGCGCGCAGGCAGTCGGCCAGCCGGTCATAATCGCCTTGCGTCGCCCGGCGGCAGGCCAGACGCACCGCCTGCCGTTCAATGGCGATACGCGCCTGCATGACGTCGTCGATAACGTCCGCCTGATGAGCCAGCACAAAGGTGAAAAACTCCCCCAATATCGATACGCTGGGTTTTTTCACCACCGTGCCGATGCCGTGGCGGATCTCCACCGCGCCAATCATCGCCAGCGCGCGCAGCGCCTCGCGCAGCACCGGCCGGCTCACGCCGAGCTGGGCGGAAAGCTCGCGCTCCGGCAGCAGGCAATCCCCCGCCTTAAGTTCCCCCGACAGCAGTTGCTCGCGCAGGAAGCCCACCACCCGATCGTAGCCGTTGCCGTTTTCCTGTTTCCCGTTCCCGCGTTTAATCATCATTCGTCGTTAATCAGTCCTAACCAGTGGTAATACCAATGGTAGGTATGTTAATGAAATATTAATGTGATGTTATTCACATTTGTTTTTCAGGCAACAGGAGATGGGTCACAAAATCGACGCGGGGTGGTGGACGGATGTTCGCGGGGAACGGCCCGAAGCAGGGGGAAAAGCACCGCAGGCCGACGGATAGAAAGGCTATTCGGGCGGGACGCCCACCGTGCCTTCTTTAAAATAAAGCCGCTGCGTCATGCAAATGGACAGGATCATGGCGTCTTCCGCGCCGAGCGAGATAAAGGCGTGGGGCATGGTGCTGTCGATATAGGCGCTGTCGCCCGTTTCCAGACGCAGCGGCGCGTACCAGGCGGTGTGCAGCAGCGTGACGCCCCGGGCCACATAGATAAACTCTTCCCCTTCATGGCTCGACCACTCCTCGCGCGGCGGCGCTTCGCGGGCGCTTATCTGCATCACCAACGGGATCATGCCCTTATGGGTCAGTTCCGAGGAATGCACATTGTATTTATACTGCGGCGTGGTAAAGGTCAGGCCCATGCCGGCGCGGGTATAGGTGCGCCGTCCGGAGATCGGGGGCAGCGGCGCGGGGGTCCGGGCAACCGGCGTCTGCTCGGTGAACAATTCGCCGAAGGAAAGCTCATAGGCATGGGCGATTTTAACGATGGTATCGAACGACGCCGACACCTGGCCGTTCTCGATTTTTGACAGGGCGGAAATGGACAGCCCGCTGCTGTCGGCCAGGTGTTCCAGCGTCCATCCCCGATCCTGGCGCATGGTCTTGATACGCGCGCCAAAATCGAGCTCGTTGGGCAGCGCCTCTTTCCCTGTCGTGTCGTCCTGCTTGCTCCTGGCCATGTATCCCCTCGCCTTACGCGGTCTGTGTCAGGTGGTGTTGCGCACCATTGTGTCTTTTTTTCTGATAAATGTCACTTTTCTATTATAAGAAAATCTTTTTTTACTAAAAGAAAAATTTAATGCACGATAAATAAAATTCCATTACGGAGTCGCCATGAAATTATTTATCGCCGCGCTGGGCACCGAGACCAATACCTTTTCGCCCCTGCCGACCGGCCGGCAGAATTTCGACGAAACCCTCTACCATCGTCATGACGGCGGCGCGCAATCCGAGCACTATTTCGCCCAACCGCTGCGCATCTGGCGGGAGATGGCGCTGGCGCATGGCGACGAGGTGGTGGAAAGCCTGTGCGCCTTTGCCCAGCCCGGCGGGCGTACGCGCCAGTCGGTATGGGAAACATTGCGTGACAGCGTGCTGGCGGATTTGCGCCATGCCGGCGAGGTGCAATACGTATTGTTGAAATTGCACGGCGCCATGGCCGCCGACGCATGCGACGATTGCGAACTGGAACTGGTGCTGGCGGTGCGCGACCTGGTCGGCCCGGAGGTGACTATCGGGGTCGAGCTGGATCTGCATTGCCATCTCTCGCCGCGACTGGCGGCGGCGGCCAATCTGATCGTTTTGTATAAAGAATATCCCCACACCGATGTCAACGAACGCGCGGTGGAGTTATTCACCTACGGCCGTTTGGCGGCCATGGGCGAAATCAGGCCGCTGATGGCGCTGCGCGACTGCCGTATGCTCGGGGTATGGCGCACCTCCGATGCGCCGGTGCGCGAGCTGGTCGATTGGATGACGGCCGCCGAGCGCCGGGATAACGTGCTGTCGCTGGGGTTTTGCCATGGCTTTCCCTGGGCTGATGTGCCCAACGTCGGCGCGCAGGCGCTGGTGCTGGTCGATGGCGATCCGTCGCTTGCCGACGCGCTGGTTGATGAGCTTGCCGGACGCATCCTGGCGCTGCGGGAACGTTATCAGCCGGCGCTGTTAACCATTGACGAGGCCATGGCCCTGTTGCCGACGCTTGCCGGCCTAAGCGTGGTGGCGGATATCGCCGATAACGCCGGCGGCGGCGCCGCCAGCGATGCCACCTGGCTGCTGCGCGGCATGCTGGCCGCCGGCACGCCCGGCGCGCTGTTCGGCGCGGTCTGGGATCCGGTGGCGGTGCGCATCTGCATGGAAGCGGGCGAAGGCGCGCGCCTGCCGCTACGCCTGGGCGGCAAGGTCGGTCCGCAATCCGGCCAGCCCCTGGATCTGGCGGTCACCGTCCTGCGCGTGGTGGAAAACGCCACCGTGACATTCGGCGCCGGCCGGCAGCCGATGGGCGACGCCGCGCTGCTGGACGTGGACGGTCTGCATATCGTGATTAACAGTATCCGCACGCAGGTGTTCCATCCCGACGCCTATACCCAGTTTGGCATTCGTCTGGCGGACTACCGCGCGGTGGTGGTGAAGTCGGCGCAGCATTTTTATGCCGGCTTCGCCCCGGTGGCCGATCGGGTGATTTACGTCGCGGCGCCGGGCACCGTTTCGCCTGATTTCACCTCGCTGGCGCTGCCCAGGGCGGGACGTCCCCTGTGGCCGCAGGTGTCCGACCCTTTCAGCGCCGGGGTGGCGCCATGAGCCCCTGGGTGGCGGACATCGAGGCGGCGGTGGATTCGGTGCTTCAGGCCTATCACCGGCCGGGCTTGCCGGGCGTGAGCGTCGGCGTATTGGCGCAGGGCGAAGTGCGCCTGCGCAAAGGCTACGGTCTGGCGGACATCGCCGGGCGCCGTCCCAACGCGCCGGATGTCCCGATGCGCATCGCCTCGCTGAGCAAACAGTTCCTGGTGACGGTGGTCCTGATGCTGGAGGCCGAGGGCGCGCTGTCAATTGACGACGACGTCCATCGCTACCTGCCCGATCTGCCCGATTATGGCACGCCGGTGACGCTGCGCGATCTGATGTCCAACCAAAGCGGGGTGCGGGATTTTCTCGAACTGCGCCTGCTCTGCGGCGGCAACTTCAGCGATCCGGCCACCGCGGACGAAAGCTATGCGCTGGTGAAGTCCGCCTCCCGGCTCAATTTCCGGCCGGGCACCGCGTTTGCCTATTCCAACAGCGGTTTTATGCTGCTGACGCTCATCGTCGAGCGGCTTGAGGGCCGGTCGCTGGAATCGGTGCTGCAAAGCCGTCTGCTTAGCCCGCTGGGCATGACGCAAACCCACCTGGCGCGTAGCGACATCCCCTGGCTGGCGCAGCGCGCGGTACCCTATGTGGTGGAAAACGGCTGCGCCGCGCGCGGAGAATGGTCCATACCGCTGGACGGCGCGGGCGGCATGATCTCCAGTATCGACGACCTGCTGAAATGGGCGCGTTACGTTGCCGACCCGGCCTCGCCGCACGCCGCGCACTTTCGCCGCATGGCGCGGGCGCGCCCCTATGCCGACGGCACCGACTCGCCTTACGGCCTGGGTTTTACCGTGATGCCCTATCGCGGCCTGGATTCGTTCGGCCACCACGGCCAGCTGCCCGGCGTGTTCGCCGAGATAGCCTGGTTCCCGCAGATCGACGCCGCCCTGGTCCTGCTGGCCAACACCACGGAAATCAACCCGTTTCACCTGGGGCGCCGGCTGGCCGACGCGCTGTTCCCGGCGGCGCTGGCGCCGCGTTTCCCCCCGGAGGTGGTGCCGCCGGGCCATTATTACGACCCCGGGGAAAACCGCGTGCTGCGAGTACTGCGGCAGCCCGACGGCGAGAATTATCTCGACAGCGCGATGACCCGCGCTCCCGTCGAATGGCACCAGGCGGGTCGGTTCCGGCCCTATTGGCCGATGCTTCACCTGCAGCTCGCGGCGCAAGACGATGCGCTGGTCGGCCACGACGGTCCGCGCGCCGTTGCATACCGACGGCTGCCGACCGGGTACGCCGGCGCGCCGGAACGCTTTACCGGCACCTTTTACCTGCCCGGGCTGGAAAGCCTATGGCGCATCAGCCTGCACGACGGGCAATTAACGCTGGCGCTGACCGGGCGCTTCGGCACCCGCCATTTTCACCTGACGCCGCTGACCGACGAGGTGTTAATCGCGACGCCGGCGCAGGCGCCCGACGGCCATTACCGTCCTACGCTGCGGATAACAGGCGCGCACGGACAGCGACGGCTGATGATTACCACCGACCGCACTTCCCGGCTGGTTGCCGGTGAAATGCTTCCTTCTACTGACCGTTAACCTTTTGGGAGTTCGTTATGCGCTTGAGGTCTTCTACCCTATCACTGCGGCGTGCGCTGCTGGCGGCGGCGCTGCTGTCCACCCTAACCGGCGCGCAGGCCTTTGCTGCGGGAAAACTGGTTTGGGCGGTCGGCGTGGATGCGGATTCCCTCGATCCCCATCGCACCACCACCTGGGAATCCTGGGCAACCTTTGATCTGCTGTATGATTCGCTGCTGCAGTTCGACGCCGAGGGCAAAGTGGTGCCCAACCTGGCCAAAAGCTGGGATGTCGCCCCGGACGGAAAAGCCTATACATTTCATCTCAACCCCGGCATGCAGTGCAGCGACGGCACGCCGCTGGATGCCAACGACGTTAAATATACCCTCGATCGCGCGTTCGACAGCAAGAATCCGAGCGTGATGAAAGCGGGTTTCGGCCCGGTGACGGCGGTGACGGTAGAGGATCCGCTGACGGTAAAATTTACCCTTTCCAGTCCGTTTGGCGCCTTCCTGGCGTTTATGGGCGAACCTTTCGCCTCGATTATCTGCGACAGCAACCAGGCGCTGGGCAAGGAATACGGCTCGAGCAAGGCCATCGGCTCCGGGCCGTTTATGGTGAAGTCCTGGGTGAAAGGCGATCGCATGGTGCTGGTGCCCAACCCGCGGTTTAAAAATTACGGCCGCCCGGTGGCCAACCCCGGGCCGCCGGCGATTGACGAACTGATCATACGCCGCATGCCGGAAGCGCAGGCGCGCCTGGCGGCGCTGGAAACCGGCGAGGTACAGATCGCCACGCCGCCGCTCGATGATGTCGAGACCGTGCGCAACTCATCGAAAATGACCCTGCAGACGGCGGATAAAACCGGCTCCACCATTTTTTTCGAGTTCACCACCACGCGGCCGCCGTTCAATGACGAACGCGTGCGAAAGGCGGTGGCCTACGCCGTCGATCCGGACGCCGCCATCGATATCGTCTTCGGCGACGTGGCCAAACGTGAACACTGCGCCGTGGGGCCGGGCGTGTTCGGCAACGATGAATCCTGGTGCGCCACCCAGGGCTATCAGTACGATCCGGAAAAAGCCAAAGCGCTGCTGAAGGAAGCGGGTTTTGGTCCGGACAAACCGCTTGACGTGACGGTAATGACCTGGCCGGACGACAACCGCGAGAAAATTTTGCAGGTTTTCCAAAACCAGCTGCAGCAGGTCGGCATCAAGGCCACCATCGAACTGATGGATATCGGCACGCTGAACGCGCGCGTCAAGCAGGAGAACGAGACCAAAACCGGCAAAGGCTCATTCAATATGATGGGCTGGGGCTGGTATGACCCGGATATCCTCTACAACCTGTGGCACTCTCCCGGCGCCTATGCCGGTTATCAAACCCCCGAGCTGGACGCCATTCTCGATAAAACCCGCACCACGCTCGATCCGGTCGAACGGATGAAACACGTGCGCGACGCGCAAACCTACCTGCTGACCCACGCCGTGCAGGTGCCGCTGTATACGCCGGGCTGGAACTGGATCTACGGGGTGCGCAATGAAGTGAAAGGCTTCAAGGTCAGCGCGTTTAACCGCCCGATCTTCAACGATGTGACCGTGCAGTAGTTCAGCCGGGCCCGCGCCCGTATCGGGGCGCGGGCCGTGGCCGGGACGCACTTTTCGCGCCACCGCAGGAAAAAGATATGCTTTCGTTTATTCTCCGTCGTTGTCTCGCCGCGCTGTTGACCGTATGGATAGCCTCCATTGCCGCGGTATTGCTGATCCATCTGGTGCCGGGCGATCCCATACGCACCATGTTTGCCCAGTCCCAGGGGGTGACACCCGCGCAAATCGAGGAGATCCGCCATAATTTCGGCCTCGACCTGCCCATTTACCACCAATATTTCAATTATCTGGTCAAACTGTTCCACGGCGATATGGGCCTGACCATTCGCGGGCAGCAGCCGGTATTAAAGCTTATCCTGATTTGCCTGCCCTTAACGCTGGCGCTGACCAGCGCCGCCATGCTGGTGGCGCTGGTATTCGGCATGAGCTGCGGTTTTATCGCCGCGTATAAGCGCGGCAGCTGGCTGGATTCCGGGCTGATGGTGAGCGCGATCCTGGGGGTTTCCCTGCCGCATTTCTGGCTGGGCCTGATGCTTATCCTGCTGTTTTCCGTCAAATGGGGGCTATTGCCGGTCGCCGGCACCGGCTTCCAGGGACTGATCCTGCCCGCCTTGACGCTGGGCATCACCAACGCGGCCATTATCGCGCGCCTGACGCGCTCCTCGATGATCGAGATATTCAACCAGGATTTTATCCGCACCGCCCGGGCGAAAGGGCTGCCGCGCACGCTGGTGCTCTACCGGCATGCGCTGCGCGCCGGGCTTATCCCGGTCGTCACCATGATGGGCATGCAGTTTACCTATCTGATGGGCGGCGCGGTGATCATCGAAAACGTCTTTAGCTGGAACGGCATCGGCCGCCTGGCGGTGCAGGCCATCTTCCAGCGCGATTATCCGCTGATCCAGGGCTTTATCCTGGTATTTGCGATCATCGTGGCCCTGGTCTCGTTGTTGCTCGATATTCTTTACGCGTGGCTCGACCCGCGCATCAAAGTGCAGTAAGGGAGATGATATGAGTGCTCAAATCAGCAGCGTACCCATCCGGGCGCCGTTCGCCAACCGGGGCGGCGCCTGGCGGCGCATTGCGCACGGCGTGCGACACAACCGTGCGGCGATGGTGGGTTTGGTGATTATCGTGCTGCTGCTGGCGCTGGCGCTGCTCGCGCCGGTGCTGGCGCCTTACGCGCCGGACCGGATGGGCGCGGGCCGCCGCCTGACGCCCCCTTCCGCCGCCTATCCCTTCGGCACCGATGAATTCGGGCGGGATATTTTCAGCCGCATTATCTACGGCTCGCGCCTGACGCTGATGATAGGCGCAATCTCCGTGGGCATCTCGGCGGTATCCGGCCTGCTGCTCGGCCTGGCGGCGGGGTACGCCGGCGGCTGGATCGAGCGCATCATCATGCGCGGAACCGATGTGCTGTTTTCCTTCACCGAGATCCTTATCGCCCTGGCCGCGGTCGCGGTGCTCGGTCCCACCTTGCAAAACGCCATGATCGCGGTGGGCATCGCCGCCATTCCCTTCTATATCCGCATTACCTATTCGCAGGTGCTGGTGGAAAAAAACCGGCCCTATTTCGAGGCGGCGATGTCCGCGGGCGCCGGCCATCGGCGCTTGATATTCCGCCATCTGCTGCCGAACGTGCTGCCGCCGCTTATCGTGGTGGCCACGCTCGGCATGTCGACGGCGATGCTGGCGGCGGCGGGCCTTTCGTTTCTCGGCCTCGGCGCGCAGCCGCCGCTGCCGGAATGGGGTTTGATGCTGGCCCAGGGACGCGATTTCATTACCCGGGCGCCCTGGATCTGTATTATCCCGGGCCTGTCCATCGTCATTACCGTGCTGGGATTCAATTTGCTGGGGGACGGCATACGCGAAGCGCTCGATCCCGGCCAGCGGCGTTACTAAGGAAACCATGATGACCACCCTGTCCCAACCGTTGCTCAGCGTAGAAAACCTGACCATTGCGTTTAGCGCCGATCCCGCCCAGGCCGCGGCGGTTAATGGCCTGAGCTTTGAACTCCGCGCCGGCGAAACCCTGGCGATCGTCGGCGAATCGGGGTCGGGCAAAAGCGTCTCGATGATGTCGCTGATGCAGTTGCTGCCCCGCCGGTCCACCTTTATCCGCGCGGGCGCGGCGCGCTTTAACGGTGATGACCTGCTGACCATGAATGAAGAGCAGATCAATAAGGTGCGCGGCGCGCAGATCTCGATGATTTTCCAGGAGCCGATGACGTCGCTTAATCCGGTGCTTACCATTGGCCTGCAGCTGACGGAAGTGCTGGTGGTGCATCAAAACATGTCGCAAGCCGAGGCGAAGAACCAGGCGATCGCCATGCTGGCGCGCGTACGCATCAACGATCCCGCGCGGCGTTTTCAGCAATATCCCCATGAGCTTTCCGGCGGCATGCGCCAGCGGGTAATGATTGCCATTGCGCTGGCCTGCCGCCCCAAGATACTGATCGCCGATGAACCCACCACCGCGCTGGATGTCACGATCCAGGCCGAAGTGCTGGAACTGCTGCGCGAACTCAAGCGCGAATTCCAGACGTCAATCCTGCTGATAACCCATGATATGGGCGTCGTCGCCGAGATGGCCGATCGAGTGATTGTGATGCGCCAGGGCAATATGATTGAACAAGGCGACGTCGATAGCCTGTTTCTCGCGCCGCGCCAGCCCTATACCCAGGCGCTGATGCGCGCCGTTCCCCGGCTGGGGGAAACCGGCGGCGCCGCCGGACCGGTGCGTTTTCGCCTGGAGGGAGAGGCGCTCGCCGCCCCGCCGGTGATATTGCCGCCCGCATCGGGCGCGCCGCCGCGGCCGTTGCTGGAGGTGAAGGATCTGCATGTGCGTTTCGACGTGCGCCAGGGGGTGTTGCGTCGTCTGAAAGGGCGCGTCCATGCGGTTGAAGGCGTTTCGTTTACACTTTATCCGGCTGAAACGCTGGCGCTGGTGGGCGAGTCGGGCTGCGGCAAATCCACCACCGGCCGCTCGCTTATCGGTCTGGAGAAGGCAACCTCGGGCGATATCTGGCTGGACGGCTATGACGTGACGCGCCTCGACAGGCATGGCATGCGGCCGGTGCGCAAGCAGGTGCAAATGGTGTTCCAAGACCCCTTCGCTTCGCTTAACCCGCGCCTTGACGCCGGCAGCCAGGTGCGCGAGCCGATGGATATCCATCGCCTGGGCAGCGCCGCCGAGCGTGACGAGCAGGTCGATGAACTGTTTAGCCGCGTCGGACTTACCCGGGAAATGCGCTACCGCTTTCCCCATGAATTTTCCGGCGGACAGCGGCAACGCTTATGCATTGCCCGGGCGCTGTCGCTGCGGCCGAAGCTGATTATCGCCGATGAAGCGGTGTCCGCCCTTGATGTATCCATCCAGGCGCAGGTGGTCAACCTGATGCTGGAACTGCAGGAACAATCGGGTATCGCCTGGCTGTTCATTTCCCATGATATGGCGGTGGTGGAACACGTGGCGCATCGCGTGGCGGTGATGCAGATGGGGCGCATCGTGGAAATCGGCCCGAAAGCCTCGGTATTTGCCCGGCCGGGCCACGCCTATACCCAACGATTGATGGCCGCCGTGCCGGTGGCCGACCCACGGCATCAGCGCACGCAACTGTTTCGCGACGCGACCGAACTGAAAAGCCCCATCCGGGCCGTCGATTACCAGGTCGCGCCGCAGCGGATGCAAGAGATCGCTCCCGGCCATTTTATTGCCGTCGATGCCTGACGCTAAGGAGATTTTTATGCTAAACGAAATGGATCCCGGTTTTATCCGGCCCTGGCGCGACGACCGCCGCACGCCTTTTATCGAAATCGACGCGTGGCGTCTGGAACGCAATCTACAGCGGATGCAGCAAAAAGCCGCGGCGGCGGGCGTGGCGCTGCGCCCCCATGTCAAAACCCATAAAAGCCTCGACATCGCGCATCGCCAGCTGGCGTTGGGCGCCGTCGGCATCACCGTCTCCAAACCCAGCGAGGGGGTGGTCTTTATCCGCGGCGGCGTTCGGGATGTGCTGCTGGCTTATCCGGTGATCCGCGCCGCCACCCTTGAGCCGTTGCTGGCGGAAGCCAAACGGCATCAGGCGAGGGTAACGCTTATCACCGCCGATGCCGCGGGCGTGGAGGCGATCGCGCAGGCGGCGCGCGTCCAGAACATGCCGGACCTGGGGGTATATATTAAAATCGACGTCGGCCTCGGGCGCGTCGGCGTATCGGCAACCGGCGCCGCGCCGCTCAGGCTGGCAACGGCCTTGCAACAGCACGGGCTGCGCTTTGCCGGCCTGCTCTCCCATGCCGGCCATGCGTATAGCGCCGGCTCGGCCATCGAGCTTGCCCAACTGGCCGCGGCGGAGGCCCGGCTTCTGCTGGCGGCGCGCCAGCGCCTCGCCCAGGCCGGCTTTCCGGCCTGCGCCCTCTCCACCGGGGCCACGCCGACCGCGCTCGGCGCGCCGATTGCCGCCGGCCTGGATGAAATCCGTCCGGGCAATTACGCTTTACTGGATCTGACCGGCGTGCGCCTGGGCATTTGCCGCCCCGACGATATGGCAATGACGGTCGTGGCGCGCGTGGTGGCGGTCAATGACGATTACGCCATCGTCGACGCCGGCTCGAAGGCGCTCAGCTCCGACCTGGGTCCGCACGGTACCGGCGGCAGCGGCTGGGGGATTGCCGTTAACCAGCATCTGCCCCTGACATACCAGGTGATAAAATTGTCGGAAGAGCACGGTTTTATCCTGCATAACGGCGTCAAGCCGGAAATCGGCAGCCTGATGCGCATCTTTCCCAATCACGCCTGCGCCGTCATGGCGATGTTCGATGAATATGTATTACGCGACGATGCGTATAATGGAAAACGGGTGGCCATCGAGGCGCGCGGGCAATTTACCTGAACCGCCGACCCGCAATAGGTCATGACCGGGATGCGCGGCAGGCTAAAACGCTATTTTCTGGAAATAACCGGAAAAGAATTCCACGCATACCCGCAGTTTTGCGGAAAGGGAGAGCGGAGTATGGTAAACCGCCCAGATATTGGCGCTTTGCGCATACTCCGGCAGGACCCGCACCAGCGAACCGTTCTGTAGCAACGGCGCGACATCCCATAAAGAGCGCAGCATGATGCCGCGGCCTTTCAAGGCCCACTGCAGGACAATCTCGCCGCTGTTGGAAGATAAATGCCCCGATATCTTGACCGATTTCCGGCCTTCGCCGCCTTCCAGCTCCCATACCCCGGTAGTCTGGTCCCGTTCTTTGGTAAACAGACAATCATGCTGTTGCAACGCCGTCAAGGTCGCGGGCGTGCCCTGCCGACGCAGGTAAGCGGGAGCGGCGCAAATAATGCGCTGGTTTTTCGCCAGCATCCGGCTGATATAGCTATCGGGGATTTCATCGTTGATGCGGATATCGAGATCAATATTATCTTTAATCAAATCAACCTGTTTATCAAACAACTCGAAATGAATCTGCAGTTCGGGGTAGTCCTCCATCAGCTCAATAATCGCGGGCGCGACATAATGACGGCCAAAACCAAAACTGCAGCCAATGCGCACCATGCCAGAGGGCTGCTCTTTTATCCGGGAAACCGTATTCTTCAGTACGGTTAATCGTTCCAGCACATCAATGGCGCAATGATAGGCAAGCTTGCCGGTTTCGGTCAGCGCCACCCCGCGCGATGATCGATGCAGTAATTTCACCCCAAGCTGTAACTCCAGCTGCTGGATGCGCTTGGTGACGAACGCCGGTGTCTGCCCTAGATTTTCAGCGGCGGCCAGCAAACTGCCGCTATTAACCACGGCGGTTAATACCTGAAGATCTTTTGGCAAAGGATAGTGATCGAGACTCATTACGCTATTCCTGCATTAATAGTGCCTGCCGCCAATTTTAACCCGTTATGACGCATTACGATAATGATTAGCCATCAATTTTATACATGTGTCATATATTTCACTGATTTTATTTTTTGGTTACCCTGGTGTTGGTTATTTGTTATTATTTTAAATCAAAATGTAATTAATTTCTTTGCCTTATTTTAAGAATAACAGAATAAAACGCCAATTTTCAAGCGACACCGCCAATTAACGTTTTGTTAATTTAACAATCACGCTTTAAAAATAGAATACCCCTATTTTTTGTGGTACTTTTTTACTGCTGCCGGCAGAGCCATAAAACCATACAAATAAAGATCACCTCTTTATTTTATTCTCCTTATGATGGCGGTACGTTTCGCCATGTCTGATGCTGGAGCGTTATTTATGAGCATAGTTGAACAAAGTGACGCGGTGAAAAAACTCACTGATATCGTCGCTGATTTCACCGCGATGATATCAACTCGAATGCCGGATGATGTTGTTGATAAATTAAAAAAATTACGTGATTTAGAAAATGAGGGCATGGCGAAAATAATTTACCACACCATGTTTGATAATATGGAAAAGGCCATAAAACTCAACCGACCCGCTTGCCAGGATACGGGGGAGATTATGTTTTATGTCAAGGTCGGCGCTAAATTCCCCTTATTAGGCGAGCTGCAGGGCATCCTGAAAGCGGCGGTGCAACAGGCCACCATCAAGGCGCCGCTGCGCCATAACGCGGTGGAAATATTCGATGAGATCAATACCGGCAACAATACCGGCACCGGGGTTCCCTGGGTCACCTGGGATATCATCCCTGATGATAACGGCGCCGAAATAGAAGTGTATATGGCCGGCGGCGGCTGCACCTTGCCGGGCCGGTCAAAAGTGCTTATGCCCTCGGAGGGCTACGAAGGCGTCGTGAAATTCGTGTTTGAAAATATATCGACGCTGGCCGTCAATGCCTGTCCGCCGGTATTGGTGGGCGTGGGCATCGCCACGTCCGTCGAGACGGCGGCGGTATTGTCGCGCAAAGCCATATTGCGCCCGATAGGCACCCGCCATCCCAACCCGGCGGCCGCGGATCTGGAACTGCGGCTGGAAGAGGGCCTGAATAAATTAGGCATCGGCCCCCAGGGATTAACCGGCAAGGCCTCGGTCATGGGCGTGCACATCGAATCGGCGGCGCGCCATCCCTCGACCATCGGCGTGGCCGTCTCCACCGGCTGCTGGGCCCATCGGCGCGGCACCCTGCTGGTAAATTCCGACCTTTCTTTCGAGAGCATCTCCCATACCAGAGGTGACCGGCTATGAAAAAAACATTAACCACACCCATTAAAGATGAAGACTTAATTGATATTAAAGCCGGAGATATTATTTATTTAAACGGCACCTTGGTGACATGCCGGGACGTGTGCCATCGCCGGCTGATAGAGCTCAAGCGCGAAATCCCGGTGGACCTGAAAGGCAAAGCTATTTTCCATGCCGGACCGATAGTCAAAAAGAACGGCGACAAATGGGAAATGATCTCTATCGGCCCGACCACCAGCATGCGTATGGAAAGTTTTGAGAAGGAATTTATTGCCCAAACCGGCGTGAAACTCATTATCGGTAAAGGCGGAATGGGCCCCGAGACCGAAGCGGGTTGTCGGCAATATAAAGCGCTGCACGCTATTTTCCCGGCGGGCTGCGCCGTATTAGCCGCCACCCAGGTTGAGGAAATAGAAGAAGTCCACTGGACTGAACTCGGTATGCCGGAATCACTCTGGGTGTGCCGGGTAAAAGACTTCGGCCCGTTGATCGTGTCTATCGATACGCATGGGAACAATCTGATAGAAACCAATAAAAAAATATTTGCCGATAAACGTGACGACATTGTCGCGGAAATTTGCGAGCACGTTCATTATATCAAATAAAATAAAAGGAGGGCCACCCACCCTCCATAATTAAAAAGGATATTATTATGACAAAGTTACATTTGTCATGGCGATTATTTACCCCGATTGCGGTTGCCGTTATTATCGCTTTATTCCCTTCCCCCAGCGGACTTCCCGAACACGCATGGCTTTATTTCGCCCTGTTTTTTGGCGTTATCGTGGGCCTGATCCTGGAACCGGTACCGGGCGCCGTCGTTGCCATGACCGGCCTGGCGATCATCGGCATTTTTTCGCCCTGGCTGCTGTTCAGCCCCGAACAATTGGCGGCGCCCGGTTTTAAGTTTACCGCAACCGCCCTTGCCTGGGTCGTCTCCGGTTTCTCCAACTCGGTAATCTGGCTGATATTCGCCGCGTTCATGTTCGGGACCGGCTACGAAAAAACGGGCCTGGGCCGGCGTATCGCCTTATTATTAGTCAAGAAAATGGGGCACAAAACGCTGTTGCTCGGTTACGCCATCATGTTTTCAGAACTGCTGCTGGCGCCGGTTACCCCGTCCAACTCGGCGCGGGGCGCGGGGATCATTTACCCCATTATCCGCAACCTGCCGCCGCTGTACGATTCCCAGCCCAATACGCCGGGGATACGCAAGATTGGTTCGTATATCATGTGGATGGGCATCAGCGCGGACTGTGTCACCAGCGCGATATTCCTCACCGCCATGGCGCCTAACCTGCTGTTGGCCGGCTTGCTTAAATCCGCCTCGGGTGTGTCCCTGTCCTGGGGGGTTTGGTTTATCGGCATGTTGCCGCTGAGTCTGCTGCTGATTGCGCTGGTCCCCTGGTTAACCTATGTGCTCTATCCCCCCGAAATCAAGCAGGGCAACCAGGTCCCCCAGTGGGCGAAAAAGGAACTTGAGGCCATGGGGCCACTGTGCCGGCGCGAAAAAATCCTGCTGGGACTGATGATTACCGCGCTGGCGCTGTGGATCTTCGGCGCCGGGTTTATCGATGCGGCGATGGTGGGGTATGCGGTGGTGGCGGTGATGCTGCTCGCCAAAGTGATTACCTGGGACGATATTATCAGCAACAAATCCGCCTGGAGCGTGTTCTTCTGGCTGGCGTCCCTGATTGCCTTGGCGACCGGGTTAAATCAAACCGGATTTATTGCCTGGTTCGGCCATCATATCGCCGGCAGCCTGGCCGGATTATCCCCGACCCTGATCATGATGGTCCTGGTCACCATTTTTTATGGCCTGCGCTACTTCTTTGCCAGCGCCACGGCGTTTACCTCCGCGCTGGCGCCGATGATGATTGCGGCCGCATTGGCAATTCCGCAAATTCCGTTGCCGACGTTCAGCCTGATGATCGGCGCCGCCATTGGTTTAAGCAGCATCACCACCCCTTACGCCACCGGCCCAAGCCCTATCTATTATGGCAGCGGTTATTTGCCCACCGCCGATTACTGGCGTTTGGGCGCCATTTTTGGCGCCGTATTTTTGGTGTTGTTATTGCTGACCGGTTTAGTCTGGATGCCATGGGTCATCTGACCGGCCAAGCACCCGCCGGCCCCTGTCAACCCTGGGGAAAGGGCCGGTGGCGGGCGCTACGGTGTCAGGGACGCTGCGACAGGACGGCCGCCAGCAGGCCGGGGAAACGGTCCTGCAAATCGCCGCTGCGCAGGGTATTGATATGCGTGGTGCCGACATTATGGGTATAGACCAGCCCGGCATCGCGCAGCACGCGAAAATGGTGCGATACGCTGGATTTGGGGCGGCCGCCGTCCAACTCGCCGCAGCTGGCCTGGCCCAACACATCCAGGCGCCGCACAATGTCCAGGCGCAGCGGGTCGCTCAAGGCGTAAAGCACGCGCTCAAGGGCGAATTCATTGACGGTGGGATGTTTGAATGGACGCATGGCAAGATTATAGCAAACCGGTTGTCAAAAATCTATAATTCGAATATTATCGAATTACAGAATAAAGCAACAGTGACCCATCGACCCTAAAAATACAGGAACCCCCCATGTCCGCACTTTTTCAGCCGTTTAAACTCAAGGACGTTACGCTGCGCAACCGCATTGCGGTTCCGCCCATGTGCATGTATTCCGCCGATGAAGGCCTGATCAACGACTGGCACCAGGTTCATCTGGCCGCCCTCGCCCGCGGCGGCGCCGGGTTGGTTATCGTCGAGGCGACCGCGGTTTCCCCGGAAGGCCGCATCACCCCCGGCTGCGCCGGCATCTGGAACGATACCCTGGCCCAGGCGTTTGTGCCGGTGGTGCGGGCCATCAAGGCGGCGGGCGCGGTGCCCGGCATCCAGATCGGCCATGCGGGGCGCAAGGCCAGCTCCAACCGGCCCTGGGAAGGCGACGACCATATCGCCGCGGACGACGCGCGCGGTTGGCAAACCATTGCGCCGTCCGCCATCGCGTTTGGCGCCAATCTGCCGAAAGTACCGCGGGCCATGACGCTTGAAGATATCGCCCGGGTGCGTTCCGACTTCGTCGCCGCCGCCCGCCGGGCGCGCGACGCCGGCTTCGAGTGGCTGGAGCTGCATTTTGCCCACGGCTACCTGGCCCAGAGCTTCTTCTCGGCCCATTCCAACCAGCGCGACGACCAGTACGGCGGCAGCGCGGAAAACCGCAGTCGTTTCCTGCTGGAAACCCTGGCGGCGGTACGCGAAGTCTGGCCGGAGCATCTGCCGCTGACCGCCCGGTTCGGCGTGCTTGAGTTTGACGGACGCGATGAGCAGACCCTGACCGAATCCATTGACCTGACCAGGCGCTTCAAACAGGCCGGCCTGGATATGCTTAGCGTCAGCATCGGGTTCTCCACACCCAACGCCACTATTCCCTGGGGGCCGGCGTTTATGGGGCCGATCGCCAAGCGGGTGCGCGGCGAAGCGGACATTCCGGTGTCCTCCGCCTGGGGTTTCGGCACGCCGGAGCTGGCCGAAAAAGCCGTCCGCGACCAGCAGCTGGATCTGGTGATGGTGGGCAAGGCCCATCTGGCCAACCCGCACTGGAGCTACTTCGCCGCCCGCGAGCTGAAGATCGAGCGCCCGTCCTGGACGCTGCCCGCGCCTTACGCCCATTGGCTCGAACGCTATTGATACCCATGGCGGCGCCGTGCCAGGCGCCGCCATGATGTGCCCCCCCCGTCTATCCCCGTTAATACCCTGATACACCGCGGTGCGGATTGTGCCCGCCCGTGGTGCATCACGCCCGGCAAATCCCGCCACGCTGCGCCGTTGCCACCGGCATCGGCGCCGGATCGCGCACGCGCCCGAAACAATTTCCCTGTAAAACCAGCCGCCTGCATTGCCTGGCTAAAAAAAACGCTGAACCAATAAAAAATTGGTTCGATTTGTGCTTGATACTTGTACAGCTGGATTATGCGGTGGGGAAAATCCCGCCGGATCAATGAGCAATCATGGCTGTTACCCACACAATCACGGCAAATCAGGACTTTTACCATGGTAAAGCAGTCGTCATCCTTCTCCGCGCTGGAACAGTTGCGCGCCCTGATACTGGAGCATTCCACGCCAGAGCTGCCGCTGCCCACCGAACGTGAGCTGGCGCAGCGCTATCAGGTCGGGCGCCGGGAAATCCGCCGCGCGCTGGACGTGCTGGAGATGGAAGGCAGGGTGTGGCGCAAACAGGGTAAAGGCACGTTCCTGGGTCCCGATGCCCCGTCGCAGCCGCTGGTGTTGCAAGCCTTGCCGCGTCAATCAACGCTGCTGGAGGTGATGGAAGCCCGCCTGCAGTTGGAGCCGGGGCTGGCGCGCCTGGCCGCCCAACGCGCCACCCCGGAACAGCTGGCGCTGATGGAACGTCTACAGGAGCGCATGCAGGTACTGGAAACCGATGACAGCGATCAGCACGAACTGTGGGACAGCGCCTTTCACCGCACGCTGGCCGAGGCGGCGGGCAACCGGCTGCTGCTCGGCCTGTTTGACGCCCTGGACGCCATCCGCCGCGACGACAGCTGGCGCCATGTGCGCGAGCGGGCGCGCAATCCGGCGCGGCTGGAAAATTATAACCGGCAGCATCAACGCCTGATCCGCCATCTCCAGGCGCGCCGGCCCGAGGAGGCCGCCGCCGTTATGACCGAACATCTGCAGGCGCTGCAACAGGCGCTGATCGACGTTCTGCCCGCCAACGAGGAGCCACGAGCCTGATGACGATACCCCTATCCCCCGCGCAGCCGGTGCTGAATATCGCCCATTTACGGGTGCGGTTCCACGGCTCGCCGGCCAGCGTGCTCGACGATATCTCGTTACATATCCAGCCGGGGGAAACCCTGGCGTTGGTGGGCGAATCCGGCTGCGGTAAAAGCGTCACCTCGCTGGCGCTAATGGGGCTGCTGCCCGACAGCGCGCGCATCGACCAGGGCGAGCTGCATTTTAACCAGCATGACCTGCGCGCCCTGTCCCCGCGGCAATACGCCAATCTGCGCGGCAATCAGCTGGCCATGATCTTCCAGGAGCCGATGACCTCCCTCAATCCGGCGTTTACCTTAGGCGATCAGTTGGCGGAGACGGTGGTCCGTCATCAGGGCGTCAGCTATCGCCAGGCCATGGCGCGCGCCAGGGAGATGCTGGACCTGGTGCAGATCCCGGCGCCGGATCTGCGCCTGAAGTCCTATCCGCACCAGCTCTCGGGCGGCATGCGCCAGCGGGTGATGATTGCCATGGCGCTGATCAACCGCCCGCAGTTGCTGATTGCCGACGAACCCACCACCGCCCTGGATGTCACCATCCAGGCCGGCATCCTCAGCCTGCTTAACCAAATCAAGCAGGACACCGGCACCGCCATTCTATTGATCACCCACGATCTCGGCGTGGTGGCGGAAGTCTCGCAGCAGGTGGCGGTAATGTACGCGGGCCAGATTGTCGAAACCGGCAGCGTGGACGATATCTTCAGCGATCCGCAGCATCCCTATACCATCGGGCTGATGGCCTCGATGCCCAGCCTGTCGGCCCGCATCGGCAGGCTGGCGACCATTCCTGGCTCGGTGCCCACCGCCGACGCCATGCCCGCCGGGTGCCGCTTCGCCACCCGCTGTCCGTTCGCCGACGATCGGTGCCACGGTTCCCGGCCCGAACTGCGCCAGGTCGCCGCCCGCCATGAGGTCGCCTGTTTTTACGCGCCGCTTGAACACCATTTCGCGCCGGGAGGCGGACTATGAGCCAACCCATCCTTGAAAGCATGGCATTGACCAAGATTTTCCAGGGGCCCAAAGGCCTGTTTACCCGCCAGCGCCAGGTACTCGCGGTGGACCGGGTATCGCTGAAGGTATGGCCGGGCGAGACCCTGGCCATCGTCGGCGAATCCGGCTCCGGTAAATCCACCCTCGGCCGGCTGCTGCTGCGCCTGCTGACGGCCACGGAAGGGCGGGTCTTTTACCAGGGTAATGATATCAGCAAGCTGGCCGCCGGGCAGTTAAACCAGCTGCGGCGCGAGCTGCAGATTATTTTCCAGGATCCGTTCGCCTCCCTCAATCCCCGGATGACGGTGGAGGACATTGTCGGCGAGCCCCTCTGGCTGCATGAACAAATCACCCGGGCGGAGCGGCGCGAGCGGGTGGCCGAACTGCTGCGCACCGTCGGGCTGCCGGCCGTGTACGCCCGCCGTTTTCCCCATGAATTTTCCGGCGGACAGCGCCAACGCATCGGCATCGCCCGCGCCCTGGCGTCCAAGCCTACCCTGCTGCTGGGGGACGAGCCGGTTTCCGCGCTGGATGTGTCGGTGCAGGCGCAGGTGGTCAACCTGCTCGAAAACCTCAAAGAGCAGTTTGGCCTGACCCTGATCGTGGTGGCGCACGGACTGGCGGTGATCCGCCATATGAGCGATCGCGTCGCGGTGATGTACCTGGGGCAAATCGTCGAAATCGCCGGCGCCGATGATATGTTCGATCAGCCGCTGCATCCCTACACCCGGGCGCTGATCGCCTCCGCCCCCCAGCTGACCCCGGGCGGGCGACGCGCCGGACCGCTGCTGAGCGGGGATTTGCCCAACCCGTCCCAGCCGCCGTCCGGCTGCCGTTTCCATACCCGCTGTCCCCATGTCAAGGACCTCTGCCGGCAGCATGAACCGCCGCTGGAACCCGCCAGCGACCAACGCCAGGTGGCCTGCCACCGCTGGCGTGAACTGAACAGCGATCGCAGCGTTATCGTGATGGCGCCGCCGTCGGCGGCTTTCCTGCGGCGGCGCGCGCTGTTTGTCGACGCCGCGGCCCGTAAATCCTAACTTGCCTCAAGGAATTAATGCTCATGAACTCCCGTCACAAGCTTTATACCGCGCTGAGTGGATTGGTGTTGCTCGGCGCCAGCGGCCAGCTGTATGCCGAAAGCGTTTTGCGTATCGGTCTCGGCAGCGACCCCGACATGCTCGATCCCCATCTGGCGCGGACCTATTACGGTCGTTTTGTCTTCGCCGCCATGTGCGACCGGCTGGTGGATGTGGATGATAAACTGCAGGTGGTGCCCGGCCTCGCCACCGATTGGAAATACAGCGATGACGGCAAAACCCTGACCATGAACCTGCGCCAGGGCGTAACCTTCCAGGATGGCGAAGCCTTTAACGCGCAGGCGGTGAAATTTAATATCGAGCGGGCGCTGACCCTGCCGGGGTCGCTGCGCAAAAGCGAATTGTCCTCGGTGGCGTCCGTCGAGGCCACCGGTCCCTTTAGCGTCACGTTTCATTTGAAGAATCCCGACGCCGCGCTGCTCTCCCAGCTCACCGACCGTGCTGGCACCATGCTGGCGCCGCAAGCCGCCGCCAAGGACAACTTCGCCGCGCACCCGGTATGCTCCGGTCCATACCGGTTCGACAGCCGGGTCCAGCAGGATCGTATTGTGCTGACGCGCTATGAAAATTACTGGAATAAACAGGCCTACCACTTTGATAAAGTGATATTTATGCCCATTCCAGACGCTTCGGTGCGTCTGGCCAACCTGCGCGCCGGCGATTTGGACCTGACCGAAGGCATTGCCGCCAGCGATGTGAAAACCGTCGAGGCCAATCCCAAGCTCACCCTGGCCAAGGTGACCGGGCTGGGGTATATGGGACTGACCTTTAATATCGCCAACGGTAAGGCGAACCCCAACGATCCGTTTGCCAAGGATGCGCGGGTGCGCGAAGCGTTCTCCCTGTCGCTGGATCGCGACGCCATCAACCAGGTGGCCTTCGAGGGGCAGTACACCCCGGCTAACCAGCCCTTTTCGCCCGTCAGCCCTTACCATGTGAATTTACCGGTGTCGCCGCGGGATGTGGCGAAAGCCAAATCCCTGCTGGCGGCCGCCGGGGTTACCACGCCGGTGGAAACCACCATCCTGGTGGCCAACAGCCCGCAGGCCCAGCAGGTGGGCCAGGTCATCCAGGCGCTGGCCGGCGAAGCCGGGTTTAATGTCCATTTGCAAACCACTGAATTCGCCACGCTGCTGGATCGCCAGCAGCGTGGCGATTTCCAGGTCAGCATGTCGGGCTGGTCCGGCCGCCCGGATCCGGATGGCAGCATCTACTCGTTTATTCATAGCAAAGGCAACCTGAACGATGGCCGTTACGGCAATCCGCAGGTGGACGACTGGCTACAGCAGGCCCGGGGCACCTCCGACCCCGCCAAGCGCCAGGCCCTGTATAACCAGATAGTGGCGCAGCTGCAACAGGATATGCCGCTGGCCTATCTGTATTTCGAGCCGCGCATTTTCGGTATGTCGAAAAAAATATCGGGATTCAAGCCCTATCCCGACGGGTTGATCCGTCTGGCGGGCATGCAACTGGCGCAGTAGCGCGTCGAGAATCCGGGAGCGATGATGTTAGAACTGATTGGCAAGCGAATATTGCTGGCGATACCCACCCTGTTCCTGGTCAGCATTATGGTGTTTTCCCTGCAAAAGCTGCTGCCGGGCGACCCGGTGGTGGCGATGGCCGGCGAAGAGCGCGACCCGGCGGTGATCGCCATGCTGCGCGATAAATACCGCCTGGACGACCCCATACCGGCGCAATATTTTTACTGGCTGCGCGATGCGCTGCACGGCGACCTGGGTATCTCGCTGCGCACCCAGGAACCGGTGACCACGCTTATCGCCGGCAAGCTGCCGGTCACCATCGAGCTGACGCTGCTGTCGATGATCATCGCCATGGCGCTCGGCATCACCACCGGCATTATCGCGGCGGTGCGCCGGGGAACCTGGGTGGATTACAGCGCCAACTTTGTCGCCCTGTCGGGCATCTCGATCCCCAACTTCTGGCTGGGGGTGCTGCTGATCCTGCTGTTTTCAGTCAAGCTGCAATGGCTGCCGGCCTCGGGATTTGTGCCGCTGACCGAGGATGTATCGCAAAACCTGCGCACCCTGCTGCTGCCGGCGCTGGTATTGGGCACCGGGCTGGCGGCGACGCTGATGCGCCATACCCGGGCGGCGATGATTGCGGTGCTGAAGGCGGATTATATCCGCACCGCCAAGGCCAAGGGTCTGTTGCCCAGGCGGGTGATCCTTAAACACGCGCTACGCAATGCGCTGGTGCCCATTGTCACACTCACGACGCTGCTTTTTGGCGAACTGCTCGGCGGCGCGGTGCTTACCGAGCAGGTCTTCACCATCCCGGGTTTCGGCAAAATGATCGTCGATTCGGTGTTCAACCGTGATTACGCGGTGGTTCAGGGGGTGGTGCTGGTGGTGGCGATGGGTTTTCTGCTGCTTAACCTGCTGGCCGACGTGCTGTATGTGCTGATCAATCCGCGCATGAGAGGAGAATGATATGTCACAGGTGCTCACCGGCGCGGCCGCGCAGGCGCTGCCCAGGACCGGCAGCCGGGCGATAAAAAAATTCATGGCCAATAAAAGCGCCGTGATTGGCGCGGTTATCGTGCTGATCTTTGTGGTGATCGCCCTGCTGGCGCCCTGGCTGGCGCCTTTCGATCCGATCAAAGCCAATTTTCTGGCGGTACGCAAACCGCCGTCGGAACTCTACTGGCTCGGCACCGACGAACTGGGCCGCGATATTCTCTCCCGGCTGATCTGGGGCGCCCGCACCTCGCTGATGGCCGGCTGTATTTCGGTCATTATCGCCATCTTCATCGGCGTGCCGCTGGGGCTGGTCGCCGGTTATTGGCAGGGAATATGGGATGGCATTATCTCTCGCGTTATCGAGGCGCTGCTGTCTTGTCCATTTTTGATCCTGGCCATCGCGCTGGGCGCGTTTCTCGGCCCAAGCCTGGGTAACGCGATGATCGCCATCGGCTTATCGGTAATGCCGATTTTCGCCCGCCTGACGCGCGGGCAGGTCATGAGTATCCGCAATGAGGAGTATATCGAGGGCGCCCGGGCCATCGGCCTGCCCGACCGCTGGATCGTGTTGCGTTATGTGCTGCCCAATGTGCTGTCGCCCATTATGGTGCAGGCGACGCTGGCCATCGCCTCGGCCATTATTACCGAAGCCAGCCTGTCGTTTCTGGGACTGGGGCAGCAGCCGCCCTCGCCGTCCTGGGGCGCGATGCTGAACACCGCGAAAAATTACCTTGAGCAGGCTCCCTGGATGTCGATTTTTCCCGGACTGGCGATCTTTTTTACCGTCCAGGGTTTTAACCTGCTGGGCGACGGGCTGCGCGATGCGCTGGATCCGCGCGACAATTAATTAAACACAGGATAATACGATGACATCACCACTGGATTTCCAGGTAGCCTACCCGTCCCTGCGCCCGCCGATGATGGGCCGCAACGCGGTCTGCGCCTCCCAGCCGCTGGCGGCCCAGGCGGGGCTGCGCATGCTGTTGCTGGGCGGCAACGCCGTGGACGCCGCCGTCGCCACCGCCATGGCCCTGACGGTGGTGGAACCCACCGGCTGCGGCATCGGCAGCGACGCGTTCGCCATTGTCTGGGACGGCAAGCAACTGCATGGTTTAAATGCCTCCGGCCGTTCCCCCGCCGCCTGGAAATATGAGGATTACGCTCATTTACCGGCCATGCCGGAACTGGGCTGGGAGGCGGTAACCATACCCGGCGCGGTGTCCGGCTGGGTGGAACTGGCCCGGCGCTTCGGCTCCCTGCCGCTGACCACGCTGGCGCAGCCGGCGATTGACTATGCCCGCGATGGATTTGCGGTATCGCCCCTGATAGGGACGTTATGGCAGCGCGGCGTCGAGCGTCTTGGCGGCCAGCCGGGATTTATGGCCTGTTTTGCGCCCGGCGGACGCGCGCCGGCCATCGGCGAACTGTTCCGCAATCCGGCCCAGGCCAGGACGCTGGAGCTGATTGCGCGCACCGGGGGCGAGGCGTTTTATCGCGGTGAACTGGCGCAGAAAATGGCCGATTTCGCCCGCCGGCATAACGCCGGCTTTGCGCTGGCGGATCTGCATAATCACCGGCCGGAATGGGTCGACCTGCTGTCCCGTCCCTTTGCCGGCGGCTCGGTGCATGAACTCCCGCCGAACGGCCAGGGGATCGCCACCCTGATTGCCCTGGGCATCCTGGAACACTGCGAAATCGGTCGTTATCATCCCGATTCGGTGGCGGCGCTGCATCTGTCCATCGAGGCGATGAAACTGGCGCTGGCCGACCTGGAACGTTACGTGGCCGATGCCGATCATATGGAATTCGAGGCTAAACATCTGTTAAGCGATGCGTACCTGCAACAGCGCGCCGCGTTAATCGATCCCGCCAGGGCGGGCGATTTTGTCTTTGGGGCGCCACGGCAAAACGGCACGGTCTACTTGTCCACCGCCGATGCCGGCGGCATGATGGTGTCGTTTATCCAGTCCAATTATATGGGTTTCGGGTCCGGCGTCGTGGTGCCGGACACCGGCATCAGCCTGCAAAACCGCGGCGCCAGTTTTGTGCTGGAGCCGGGACATCCCAACTGCCTCGCCGGCAACAAACGCACCTTTCATACCATTATCCCGGCGTTTGCCCTGGACGGTAACGGTCAGCCGTTAATGTCGTTCGGCGTCATGGGCGGTTCCATGCAGGCGCAGGGGCATGTCCAGATGGCGCTGCGCGTCATGCTGCACCGGCAAAACCCGCAGGCGGCCATTGACGCGCCGCGCTGGCGGGTGGTGAAAGGACGCGAGGTGATGGTGGAGCCGTCGCTGGACCGCAATACCCTCGCCGCCCTGCGCGCCATGGGTCACCACATCGGCGTGGAGGATCCGATGCAGATCCACAGCTTCGGCGGCGCCCAGGCGATTGCGCGCGATGCGCAGGGGGTGTATATCGCCGCGACCGAAAGCCGCAAGGACGGCCAGGCGCTGGTGTATTAAGCCGCCGTCCGGTATTCAGCGGCCGACGTTCTGCTGCATATGAGCCGGATAACGGTCTCCCCGTACCGTGATTTTCGCCATGGCGTTTTCGATGTCGCGCAGATCGTCCGGCGTGAGCTTCACCGCCACGGCGCCCAGGTTTTCCTCCAGGCGATGCACTTTGGTGGTGCCCGGGATCGGCACAATCCACGGTTTTTGCGCCAGCAGCCAGGCGATGGCTATCTGCGCGCGCGTCACCTGCCTGCTGGCCGCCAGTTCGCCGAGCACGTCGACCAGAACCTGGTTGGCGTCCCGTGCCTCCTGGCTGAAACGCGGCACGGCGTTACGAAAGTCATTGCTGTCGAACGTGGTATCCTTATTGATGGCGCCGGTAAGGAACCCTCTTCCCAGCGGACTGAAGGGCACAAAACCGATGCCAAGTTCCTCGAGCGTCGGCAGGATTTCTTTCTCCGGCTCCCGCCACCATAAAGAGTATTCGCTTTGCAAGGCGGTTACCGGCTGCACCGCGTGGGCACGGCGGATGGTCTGCGCGCCCGCCTCGGACAGGCCGAAATGCTTCACCTTGCCTTCCCGGATAAGCTGCCCGACCGTGCCGGCCACATCCTCAATGGGCACCGCGGGGTCGACGCGGTGTTGATACAACAGGTCGATAACGTCGGTCCTGAGGCGTTTAAGCGAAGCGTCGACCACCTGCCTGATATGCTCCGGCCGGCTGTTGAGGTGTTGCTTCCCATCGGGACTCGGCAGTTCGAAACCGAACTTGGTGGCGATCACCACCCGATCGCGAAACGGCGCCAGCGCCTCGCCCACCACGTCTTCATTGGTGAACGGGCCGTAGACTTCCGCGGTATCAAAAAAGGTCACGCCGCGTTCCACGGCGGCGCGGATAAGCGCGATGGCCTCCTGCCGGTCCTTCGCGGGTCCGTAGCTATGGCTCAGGCCCATGCAGCCCAGGCCAAGGGCCGATACGTTAAGCTTGCTGTTGCCAAGGGTTCGTGTTTGCATTTTTTTCTCCATCAGGCGTTGTCATGCGGTGTGTGTTATCGGTTGCGTTTTGGGTACGCCTTTTTTTGACCGTTTACCCGCCGGTAAACCGCAGCTGATACGCAACGTTAGCAGAACGAAGGCATGAGGGTTAGCAACGCGGACAAAATGCTCTTATGAATAAAATTCATTAATGACCATGGCCGCGCAAAGGGTGGCAATGCCGAGTGGGTCGCATGCATTGCCACCGTTCCTGCGCGTTGGTGTGGATGTTATCGGAACTCAGAATTTCCAGCTGCGTTCGATGGTGGCCACGTCGATTTCGGCGCCATCCGGGTCCAGGAACTTAAAGAAACGCGGCGGCACCTGCTGCTTATCCTCGCCATAAATTTCGATGCCGTATTCTTTCAGGGCTTCGATGACGCCGGTAATATTGTCGGTCTCGACGCCAATGTGGTTGGGACCTAACGTCCCCTGCGCCCAGGGCGCCATCTCCACACGTTCATCGGGGCATAACAACGAGTAGTTCACTTCTCCATCGCTCATGTCAATCGCTTTGCCCGGATAATGTCCGGGAGTCCGCGCGGGGCCCAGTCGTTTAAAACCGAGCACTTTTTCATAAAAAGTCGCTGCTTTTTCGAGGTCTTTTGTGACCACACCCATATGGCGAATTCGCATCCCACTTCTCCTCTATAGTGACTATGTCTTATATGAAGAAATTATGTCTTGTATAAAGACAAAAATGAGTGTGCTCCGGACTTAAAATGATGTCAATACCGATCAAGACGCGTATGTCGGTCCCTTGGCGCAGATCACATTTCTTACCACCCCACCGCCATGGCGGCGGCCATCAGCAAAAGCGCCGGCCACCCTGGCCGTCCACGACGCCGGGCATAATTCCCTGATTCTGCCCGTAGACAAAAGAGCGTAAAGTTGCCACTATTGTCTGCCATACAGAAAATCAACAACGAGGTTATATTTGCGCGAGGTTCATACTCCCGGCGAAGGCAGGCCGCCCAGTTATCCCATTGCTTCGGTAGACAACGCGCTGCGCCTGCTGTTGCTTTTTCGGGAGCAGCAGAGTTTGCGGCTTACCGACGCCTGTAATTATTTAGGGGTGGCGCATTCCACGGCCCATCGGCTGCTGGCGATGCTTATCCATCGGGGGTTTGTTTGCCAGGATGAGAGCAGGGTGTACCGGCCGGGCCCGATGCTGGTGGACATCGGACTTGCGGTGGTGCAAAAAATGGACGTGCGCATGCAGGCGCGGCCGTTTCTGGAAAAGCTGGCGGCCGCTTTCGGTGAAACCGTGCATCTGGTGGCGCTCGAACGGGATCAGGTGCGCTATATCGATGCGATTGAAAGCGGTCACGCCCTGCGGGTTATCGCCCGCACGGGGCAAGTCCTGCCCGCCCACTGCACCTCCGCGGGCAAGGCGCTGCTGGGGGAGCTGTCGCCGGCGCAGGTGCGCATGATTTATGACGGCAAGGAGCTGGTCCAGATCACGCCCAACTCCATCAGCTCCCTGGAAACATTGGAAAAAGTCCTGGCTGAGGTGCGTACCCATGGCTATGCGGTCAACCATGGGGAAAATGACGAAAACGTGGGATCGGTGGCGATTGCCCTGGTGAATGCCGTCGATCGCCCGGTAGCTTCTATCGCCGTCGCGATGCCGGAATACCGGCTGCTGCCGGGGATCCAGACCGATATCGTCAAGGTGTTGAAGGAAGTGCGCCAAGAGTTTCGCAGCGCTTCCTGACGCGCTACCGGGCGGTTGCCTAGCCGCCTGCCCGTCTTTTTCCCCCTTCGTTCCGGACGGCATGACCGGTTTTAGCGCCGGTCATGCCGTTTTTTTATGCAAAATGCCCTTTACCGCGTCCGGTTTCACGCTGAAACGGGCTGGAAAAGACATATCCATCACATTGTCGGCACCCCAATTGCAACTGTTCTTGACACCCTATTCGTAATCTCTTATATCTGCCCATATTGTCTGTAATAAAGAAAATATGTCTGTCATGCGGAGGTGTGCAATGCGTCGTGCCGATATGCTATTTGGCACCGGAGTGATTATCGTGGCGTCCGCCGTGTTGGTCATTTCATTAAAAATGCCTTTTTACCAAAGCAACATTCCAGGTCCCGGCTTCCTGCCCAGGATTATTGCCTCCGTGCTGGTGGTATTGGGCATACTCCTCGTGTGGCAAAGCCTGACCCCCGGGGCGCCCGAAGTGCGCGCGGTGGGCGCCGTCACCCCGATTGAAACGAAAACCCACGGCAAACCCGATCCCAAAGAGGTCACGCCGCATTTTTTCCCGAAACGCACCGTGGCGGTATTTATCGGCTATGTGGCGGCGGTTCCGCTGTTTGCCGTCATTGGCTTTGTCCTGACCGGAATACTGCTGATGGCCTATCTGCTTCTCTTCGTGGAAAAACGGCGCAATGTCGCCTCTTACATCGCTTTGCTAGCCGTTCCCATTGCGATTTATCTCCTCTTCGTCCAGGTGCTGAATATCGAACTGCCGCCAGGCATGCTGCGTTTCTGAATTTAGCGAATCCGACGCCATAAAAAAGAGAGAACTCTCATGTCCCTGTTCTATAACATGCTCGACGGCTTTGTGACGGCGCTATCCTTTACCAACCTGCTCTGGATCGTGGTAGGCGCGCTCCTCGGCACGCTGATCGGTATCCTGCCGGGGCTGGGCAATCCCGCGGCGACCTTGGCCATCCTTTTGCCGCTGACATTACGCTTGCCGCCGACCACCGGCCTTATCATGATGGCCGGCATTTATCACGGCGCCAAGTTCGCCGGCGCCACCACCGCCATTTTGCTGAATATTCCCACCGAGACATCCTCGGTGGTGCTCTGCTACGACGGCCACGAGTTAGCCAAGCAGGGGCGGGCCGGCGTGGCGATGGGGATGTCCGCCATTTCCGGCTTTATCGCCAGTACCATTGGCGTGATAGGACTCACCTTCGCCGCGCCCCTGGCCGCCAGGATGGCGGTGCAGTTCGGACCGCCGGAATTCGCCATGCTGATGATTTTCGGCCTGCTGCTGGTGATCTCGATGGCCGGGAAGTCGCCCGTCAAAGGCTTGATTTCCATGTTTTGCGGGCTGCTGGTCTCCACCGTGGGCGCGGATATTTTTTCAGGCGCCCAGCGGTTTACGTTTGGCAGCGTGAATTTATACGACGGCATTGAGTTTCTGGTGGTGACGCTTGGACTGTTCGCGGTGGGGGAAGTGCTGATTAACACCGGGAAAAAAATGGAGCAGTCAAAACCGCTGCCGGCGCCAAAACACTTTCGCGAATATCTGCCCACCTGGGCGGATATCAAGCAGTCGCGTTTAGCCATCGCCATCGGCACCCTGGTCGGCTTCTTTATCGGCGCGCTGCCGGGCGGCGGGTCGACCATCGCTTCGTTTGTGTCCTACGCCATGGTCAAGAATACCTCGAAGAATCCCGATAAATTCGGCACCGGCGCCATCGAGGGCGTGGCGGGGCCCGAGGCGGCGAATAATTCCGAATGCGGCGGTACCATGATCCCGCTGCTCAGTCTTGGCCTGCCGGGCAGCGCCAGCACCACGGTGATGCTGGCGGCGCTGCTGTTGTACGGTATCCAGCCCGGGCCGCTGCTGTTCACCAACCATCCCGAAATCGTCTGGCCGGTCATCGCCAGCCTGTACCTGGGCACCGTTGCGTTATTGGTCCTCAACCTGCCGATGATCCCGTTGTGGGTGCAGATACTGCGCATTCCTTATTGGCTGCTGTATCCGATTATCCTGCTGCTGGCGGTCGTGGGCGCGTATAGCGTGCGCGGTTCTATCTTCGACGTCTGGTTATTGATGGGCTTCAGCGCCTTTGGTTATCTTTTCCGGCGGTTATCGGTGCCGGCGGCGCCCATGCTGATGGCGTTTGTACTGGGTCCCGAAGCGGAACTGGCCTTCCGTCAGTCGCTGATGCTGTCAAACAATAAACTCTCGATTTTTATTGAACGCCCGATTTCCGCCGGCATCCTTTGCGCGATTGTCGTCGTCATACTGTTTGCGGTGTACAGCAGGATAAAACAGCGGCGCAAAGTGATGTCCACGCGCTGAAACATCGCTGCGGATACGCGGGTGTTCACGGCGAACCAGCAACACAGGAGGATATATGGTAACGAAGGTATCACACCGGTTGGCATGGCTAGCCGTCGTGGGGGCGTTGATGACACTGCTGGCGTCGTGTAACGACGAGCAGGATGCGACGAAACCCGGCAACGTGCAATTTGTCGTAGACACCGGACCCGGCGGCGGCAGCGATCTGTTCGCCCGCCAGATAGTGAAGATTGCGCGCCAGGATAACCTCCTGACCGAGAACTGGCCGGTGCTGTCCCGTCCGCAGGGCGGCGGATTGGGCGCGATGAATTTTATGGGTGAAAAGAAGGGGCAGCCCAATTTCATTTCGGCGTTTACCTCCAAATGGGTCTCAAGCAGCTTTACGGAGCCTAATGCAACCACCACCGTCAAGGATTTAACCATCATTGCCATGCTGGCCGACGAGCAGCAGATCGTGGCGGTCCCGGCCAATTCGCCGTATCACAGTTTCACGGATTTTATCGCGGCGGCGAAAAACAATCCGGGGCAACTGGTACAGGTGGGCGGCGCGTATCAATCCGTGGATAATCTCGCCGCGCTGAAAATCCAGGAAAATACCGGCACGAGTTGGAAATATCTCTCCTTCGCCGACGGCGGTCCGCGCATCACCGCCCTGCTGCGTGGCGACGCCCAGATCATGATAGGCGCGCAAACCGATTTTTCCGAGCAGGTGGCCGCCGGACAAATGAGGTTAATCGGCGTGCTCGGCGACGCGCGCAGCAAACAGTATCCGGATGTCCCGACGCTTGCCGAACAAGGGATACCGATGCAGGGCATTCCCGATCAATTGCAATTTCGCGGCATCGCGGGGCCCCCGGGGATGAAGCCGGAGACCGTGGCGTATTACCGGGATATCTTCGCCAAACTGGTCAAGACCCCCGACTGGGAAAAATATATGCAGGAAGAGGGCGACAGGACACAATTCGTCACCGGCGGTGATTTGGCGCAGAAAATGAGCCAGTACAGCCAGGATATTCAACAGTTGATCACGTTGCTCAAGGGGAAACATTGATATGTCCGTTAATCTGAACCAATCAGCCGAACCGCTCACCAAAACGCGTCAACTCGGCCTGTTTGCCGCCTCGCTCACCTATGCGAAATTGCCCCCGGACGTGGCGCATTATTGTAAACGCGCGCTGGTGGACTGGAGCGCGGCGGCGATTGCCGGCGCGGGCCAACCGGCCGCGATCAAGGTGCGCCAGGTGATTGCCGCCCTGGATCAGGCGGGGCCGGCCACCCTCATCGGCACGCCGCTGACCGCCAATGCGGCGTTCGCCGCGCTCGGCAACGCGTTTGCCTCGCATCTGCTGGATTACGACGATGTGTTTAATCCCATCGAAACGACGATCCACTTAAGCTCATGCATTTGGCCGGCGGTATTGGCCATCGGGCAATGGCGCGGATTGAGCGGACAGGCCGTGATCGCCGCCTATGTCGCCGGTTTTGAAACGGGCGCGCGCGTGGCCCGCGCCGCCGGGGCCACCCACTATCAAAGCGCCTGGCAGGTCACGGGCACCATGGGGCATGTGGCCGCCGCCGCCGCCGCCGCCAACGCGCTGGGGCTGTCGCCCGCCGCCGCCGCCCATGCGTTGGGATGCAGCGCCACGCAGTCAGCCGGCATACGCGAGGTCTACGGCAGCGACAGTAAAACGTTGCCGCCGGCGAAAGCGGCCATGGACGGCGTCTTATCGGCGCTGTTGGCCGAACAGGGTTTTACGTCCACCGCTACGGCTATCGAGGGCGAGCGCGGATTGCTGCGCGCGGTCAGCCAGGCTCCGGATGACGCGCTGCTGACCGAAGGGCTGAACACCCGCTGGCACCTGTTGGACAATGGCAACAAGCTTTATCCCACCGCCTCGCTCACGCATGCGGCGATCGAGGCGGCGCACGCCGCGGCGCAGGATTTTGCCGACAAACGGCATGAGGTTGCCGATATCACCGTCCATATGCATCCTTTTTCCGCCGCGGTGACGGCGCTGGTCCATCCGCATACCGGTCCGCAAGCCAGGTTCAGCACGCCGCATTGCGTGGCGGTAACGCTGGCGCGCGGTGGTTTGGGGCTGGGCGATTTTGACGACGCCACGTTAAACGATACGCTGATCTCGCAATTGCGCGGGCGGATAACCATCATCGCGGATCCGTCAATCGACAAACGCGGCTGCCAGCTGGTCCTCCAGTGGACCAATGGCGAAATATCACGCTACGACGTATGGCGCAACCGGGGCACCCCGGCCGTGCCGCTACGCGATCAAGACCTGTCGGATAAGCTGACCGACGCTTGCGCCGGCATGATGGACGCCGCAAGCGCGGAGGCGCTGCTGGAACAATGCTGGACGTTCGAACAGGTGACCGATATCAATCTGTTTATGCAACGGATGCGTGGCACGCTGGCGCCGTAACCGGGGAATGCGCCAGGATTGATGATAAGGCGATCGCGGCCCATAGGGGTCAAGGCGCCCGGCACGCCGGCATCTGGCCGGCGCGTTATCTTCCCCCTCATATTTCTCCCGTTATGCCCGGTCTTTTACGGTGTCCTTCGCCGCGCTGGCACGCACCACCGTCTGGTGCGTCACGTTATCCTATGCCCATGAGGTAATGACCCCTTATCCCGCCGCGGGTGATAACGGCCGGTCGCCGGGCGTGGCGGTTTGCCCCACCGCGGTGCAGCGCTAGGCAACATGCGGGCCGCGGCCCGGCGCGGTTACCGGCATCACATCCCACCTTAAGATATAACCTAAATAAAATCATAAAGTTAACACTATTTTTTGGTGTTGGCTTGGATCTTGCTGTGTTTATAGCCGCTATGTGGCTAATCAAGAAACGACCCGGGCGCGATGCGCTTTATCCCTTAGATATGTTGATCATAACTAGCCAGGGGTTATCCGATGGAACTGAAGTGGTTGGAAGATTTTCTCAGCGTTTCTCAGTGCAATAGCTTTACGCGGGCGGCTAATGAGAGAAACATCACCCAGTCAGCGCTGAGCCGACGGATAAAACAGCTCGAGGAATGGCTTGGCGTGCCGCTATTCGATCGCGCCGCCTACCCCATCCGCCTGACCGCCGAGGGGCGGGATTTCCTGCAAACCGCGTCTGAGATGGTGTTTTCCATGACCCAGCTGCGCAACGATATCCGCGAACGGCATGCGCAAAAGCACGCCGTGGTGCACTTCGCCACGCTGAACACGCTGTCGCTGACGTTTTTCCCGGCCTGGATTAACGCCGTCGATCCGTCCCATCAATACGGCTATATCCGGCTGTGCGACCAGCAACCGTCCTTCAGCGGTAATATCTCCCTCCTGCTCGACGGTGAAACCGATTTCCTGCTGACCTACGCGCACGACTCCGTGCCGTTGATGAAACAGTTGCAACGTTTTCCCTATATCGATCTGGGCGAGGAACGGGCCATCGCCGTCTGCGCGCCGGACAGCGACGGCAAGCCGCTGTATCCCATCGACCGCGCCGCCGAAAGCGGCACCGCGCCCGTTCCTTATCTCAGCTATGGCAAACGCTCCTTTTTCGCCCATGCGCTCAACGCGCTGTTTGCCACCCGCCCGCTGCCGCTCAAGACCATTTATGAAAATTCCATCTCCAGCGGCCTGAAGGCCATGACGATTTCCGGCTGCGGCACGTCGTGGCTGCCGTCGAGCCTGATCAATGAAGACATCGCCGCCGGCACCCTGGTTCGCGCCGGCGATCGCGATTGGGATATTCTGGCCGGCATCCGCCTCTACCGGCTGGAAAAATTCCGCAATATCCAGGCCGAGCGCCTGTGGAACAGGGCCAGCCTGCTGCACCGCAGCCACGCGGCGGCCTGAGCCGCATTAACCACGCCAAAACGTCATGCCGCGACAAACTATGCAATTTTGGAATAGGCCAGTGAGAAGTCTCATTGGATCTTTGCCGCCATCGCCCACATCCTGAACAGGTTCCCATGGTGTTGCCCAACCCGGCGCGCCACCGACGACTTCATCCAACGGCACGAGGATATTCAGGTGAATAACGCAATAGCGCAGCAGAAAGCATTGGTCTGGAACCTGGTCGACGTTAAGGAAAACCTGTTCACCGCCCTGAGCGACCGCATCTGGGGCATGCCCGAAATCGCCTATACCGAATACCGCTCGGTGGCCGAACATACCGCCATGCTCAAGACCCAGGGGTTTCGCATCACCGAAAACGTCGCCGGCATTCCCACCGCGGTGATGGGCGAAGCCGGCCAGGGCGGTCCGATTATCGCGATTCTGGGTGAATACGACGCGCTGCCTGGGCTAAGCCAGGTGGCCGGCATCGCCCGACCGGAACCGATCCCCGGCAACGGACACGGCCACGGCTGCGGTCATAACCTGCTCGGCTCCGCCGCCATGCTCGCCGCCACGGCGATTAAAGACTGGCTGGCGCAAACGGGCGCGCCGGGTCGCGTGCGGTACTACGGCTGTCCGGCGGAAGAAGGCGGCGCGGCAAAATCCTTTATGGCCCGCGCCGGCGCGTTTGACGACGTGGATATCGCCATTACCTGGCATCCGTCGGCCTTCAGCGAAGTGGCGCGCGCCGAATCCCTGGCCAATACCCGTATGGACTTCGTGTTCCACGGCCGCGCCTCCCACGCCGCCGCGTCGCCGCACCTGGGCCGCAGCGCGCTGGATGCCGTCGAGCTGATGAACGTCGGCGTTAACTACCTGCGCGAGCATGTGCCGTCCGATTCGCGCATTCACTACGCCATGCTCGACTCCGGCGGCATTGCGCCGAACGTGGTGCAGGCGCGCGCGGCGGTACGCTACGCTATCCGCTCGCGGGACGTCCACGCCATGTTCGCCCTGAATGAACGGGTGAAAAAAGTGGCGGCGGGCGCGGCGATGATGACCGAGACCCGAGTGGACATCAGCATCATGAGCGCGGTCGCCAACCTGCTGGGCAACGGCCCGCTGGAAGAAGCCATGCAGCGTAATTACCATCTGCTCGGCCCGATTGCTTTCGACGACGCCGACAAAGCCTTTGCCGCCGAAATACAGGCCACGCTGTCGCCGGAGGATCTACAGAGCGCCTATCGCCGCATCGGCATGAAAAAACCACCGCAGGCCGCCGCGCTATGTGAATTTATCGTGCCCCTGGACGCGGCCGGCGAGCTGATGCTCGGCTCCACCGACGTTGGCGACATCAGTTGGAAACTGCCCACCGTGCAAGCCCATGTTCCCACCTACGCCATCGGCACGCCGGGCCATTCGTGGCAGCTGACCGCCCAGGGCAAACTGCCCGCCGCGCATAAAGGGCTGGCGTACGCCGCCAAGGTCATGGCCGCCACCGCCATCGACACCCTGACCGATAAGGTCCTGCTGGCGCAGGCGAAAACCGCCCACTACGAACTGACCGCGCAAACGCCCTATGTCTGCCCTATTCCCGCCGACGTGCGGCCGCCGCTGCAACCGCGCCCGGCCGGGTAGCGGGTTATCGCCCGCTTTGCCGCCATTTTCGGCCGCGTCTTTGCCGTGCTGCCTGCGCCGCGGGCAGCACGGGGTGCGCGGCACTTACTCGGCACTTCGCCATGTTTATTCACAGGAGCGGAATTTATGCGTCATACCCGGAAACGTGCTTTGGAAAACCTGATCGGACTGGCGCTGGGCTGCGCCGTGCTGCCCCTGGCGGCACAGGCGCAAACGCCGCCGGATTCGCTGGTGATGGCATGGAATATCGATGCCATCAGCACCTTCGACCCGGCGCAGATAGGTGAGGTGGTCACCAATGAAATCATCAAAAATACCTGCGACACGCTGGTCGATTTCGATCCCAAGGATGAAGCCAAGGTGATTCCCCGCCTGGCAAAAAGCTGGGACATTTCGCCGGACCGCAGGCAGATCACCTTCCATTTGAACAGCGGCCTGTCATTCCCGTCGGGTAACAAGGCCACGGCGAAGGATGTCGCCTGGTCGCTGCAGCGGGTGGTGCTGCTGGGCTTCGGCAACTCCGCCACGCTGACCGAATTCGGCTTTAACAAGGGCAACGTTAACCAGAGCATCACGGCGCCGGACGACGATACCCTGGTGATGACCTTCGATCGGTCCTATCCGGTCAACCTGGTACTGCAGGCGATCGCGGCCAATAATGTCTCCACCACCCTTGATCGCGCGCTGGTGGAGCAAAACGCCGTTAACGGCGATATGGGCAATAAATACCTGACCACCCATACCGCCTGCGTCGGACCCTACCAGCTGATGCGCTGGAACGCCGGCGAAGGCGTGATGCTGCAGGCGAACAAGGGCTATTGGGGCAAGGCCCCCACGCTACAGCGCATCCTGATCCGCCACGTGGCGGAAACCGGCACCCAGCGTTTGCTGCTGACCCAGGGCGACGTGGACATCGCGCGCGATCTCGCGCCGGACGATCTGCGCGATTTAGACCAGAGCGGCCAGGTCAAGGTGGAGAAGGTGCTCAAGCCGCAGCTGTTTTTCTGGACCTTTAACAATGAAGATCCCATTTTTAAAAACCCCAAGGTGCGCCTGGCGATGCGTTATCTGATTGATTACCAGGGGTTGGCGACCACCGTCATGCCCTACCTCGGCGTGCCCGCGCCAGCTTCGCGCAGCTCGGCGCCTACGGCGCGCTGGATAAAGAGGCCGGGCAGCCGTTCAAGCTCGATCTCGACAAAGCAAAACAGTTGATAACCGAAGCCGGATACCCCAACGGCTTCACCGCCAAGCTGATTATCGGCACCCTGCCGCACTCGGCCCCCATTGCGCAAAGCACCCAGGAAAACGCCTCGAAAATCGGCGTAAAACTGACTATCGAAAGCATGGCCAACGCGCAATTGTTCAGCCGCGTGCGCGGACGTGAGTTCCAAAGCGCCATGATGGCGTGGCAGACCGCGGTGCCGGACGCCCATGGCAACGCCTCGCGCCTGGTTTTTAATCCGGACAACGGCAAAGAGGCTAAAAATACCCAGTATCCCAGCTGGCGCGCGGCCTATTTTGACCCGGCGATGAACCAGGAGGTCACCGACGCGTTACTGGAGCCGGACGAGCAAAAACGCATCGCGCGCTATCACCGCCTGCAGGAAGAGCAAATGCGCGAGGGGCCGATGGCCATTATGTTCCAAATGTACAACACCGCCGGCTTGAGCAAACAGGTGAAAAACTGGACCTGGAACGGCTTTCGCGTTTATTACGCCGTGGCGGCCAAGGCCGGCTAAGGCCGATGACAGTACCCTGCTCACGGGCCTGCCGGGCAAGATTGTCTTCATAGAAGGAGTTACCGATGTCGCTATCCGATCCGATCGCCGCGGGCGACTATCCCGCCGACCCGCTCTGGCGCAGGTTGGGCGAACAGGGCGCGCGTCTGGGCAAGCTGCTGGTTTCCGTGTGCTGCACGCTGTTGGGGCTGGCGGCGCTGACCTTTTTTATCGGCCGCCTGTTGCCCATCGATCCGGTGGTGGCGGTGTTGGGCGACAACGCCAGCCAGGAAGCCTATCAGAAAATGTATCACCTGCTGGGGCTGGATAAACCGCTGTGGGAACAATTTTTACTGTATCTGAAAAACGTCGCAGTGCTGGACTTCGGCAACGCCCTGACCACCGGCCGGCCGGTTATCGAGGATATCGGCCGGGTCTTTCCGGCCACCCTGGAACTGGCGAGCCTGGCGGCCATCATCGGCACCTGCCTGGGTATTCCGGCCGGCGTGCTCAGCGCCATGTACCGCAATACCTGGTTCGATCACTGTATCCGTTTTATCGGCCTGCTCGGCCATTCCGCGCCGAATTTCTGGCTGGGCCTGATGGGTCTGGTGCTGTTTTACGCCACGCTTGGCTGGATAGGCGGGCCGGGACGCATCGACTTTATCTACGAATTCGACATCAGGAACGTGACCGGTTTCTACCTGGTGGATACCGCGCTCGCCGGCAATTGGGCGGCGCTGGGCAATGTATTCAGCCATCTGATCCTGCCGGCGTCGATTCTGGGCCTTAGCGGCCTGTCCTACATCAGCCGCATGACCCGCAGCTTTATGATTGAACAACTGTCGCAGGAGTATGTGATAACCGCCCGCGTCAAGGGGCTGTCCTGGGCGCGCAGCGTCTGGGTGCATGCCTTTCGCAACGTGGCGGTGCAGGTGGTGACGGTGGTGGCGCTCTCCTACGCCTTTTTGCTGGAAGGCGCGGTATTGACTGAAACGGTCTTTGCCTGGCCCGGCTTCGGCCGCTACCTGACCAACGCCATGCTGGCCGGCGATATGAACGCGGTGGTCGGCTGTTCACTGCTGATAGGCGTCATATTTGTCGGCCTTAACCTGATCTGCGATCTGCTTTATCGCCTCTTCGATCCACGCACCCGCCAGGAGCAATCATGACCGACTCGGCTAAACCCCGCTCCACCCGGCGCTCGCCGCGCGACTGGCTGAACCGACGTTCGCTACGCGACTGGCTGAACCGACGTTCGCCGCGCGACTGGCTGAACCGACGTTCGCTGCGCGACTGGCTGGAGGCGCCTGTTCCCGCGACGCCCTGGCAGGCGCGTATGCAGCAAAGCATGAGCCAATGGCGCCGTTTTTGCCGCAATACCTCGGCGCTGTTCGGCCTGGTGGTCATTATCATCATCGCCGCCGCCGCGCTGTTCGCCCCTTGGCTTGCGACCCACGGCATCTTTACCCAGAACCTGCAGCTGCGCCTTGCGGCGCCCGGCGCCGAATACTGGCTCGGCACCGACGAACTGGGGCGCGATATCTACAGCCGCCTGATCTTCGGCGCGCGCATCACGCTGTATATTACCTGCCTGTCGGCGCTGATTGTCGGGCCGATTGGCCTGCTGGTCGGCACCATCGCCGGCACGGTCGGCGGCTGGGTCGATACCGTATTGATGCGCATCGTGGATATCTTCCTGGCCTTTCCAAGCCTTATCCTGGCGCTGGGTTTCGTCGCCGCGCTCGGCCCCGGCATCGAAAACGCCATTATCGCCATTTCACTGTCCGCCTGGCCGCCCATCGCCCGGCTGGCGCGCGCCGAAGCGCTGTCGATCCGCAAAATGGATTATGTCGCCGCCGTGCGCCTGCAGGGCGCGTCGCAAATGCGTATTATCCTGCGCCATATCATCCCGATGTGCCTGCCGTCGGTGGTGGTGCGCCTGACGCTGAACATGGCGGGGATTATCCTGACCGCCGCCAGCCTCGGTTTTCTGGGGCTTGGCGCCCAGGCGCCCAGTCCCGAATGGGGGGCGATGCTGTCCTCGGGCCGTCAGTTCATGATGACCAACTGGACGATTGCCGCCATTCCGGGTTTGTCGATCCTTCTCACCAGCCTGGCCTTCAATCTGTTCGGCGACGGCCTGCGCGACGTTCTGGACCTGCGCCATGACTGATAACCTGCTTGAAGTACGCCGTCTGAACGTATTGTTCAAAGACCGTCATCGCGAGAACCATGCGGTACGCGATATTTCGTTCTCGATCGGCCGCGAAAAAGTGGCCCTGGTCGGCGAATCCGGCTCCGGTAAATCGCTGACCGGGCGCGCGCTGCTGAAACTCACGCCGCGGGGCGCCCGCGCCAGCGCCGAAAAAATGCGCCTGGGCGATATCGATTTGATGAACACCAGCGAACGCGGGATGCGCAAAATCCGCGGCAAACGTATCTCGATGATTATGCAGGACCCTAAATTTTCCCTCAATCCGCTGATGCGCGTCGGGCAGCAAATCAATGAAGCCTACCGTACCCACTTTAACGTAAGCGAGCGCGAAGCGCGGGACAAGACCCTGCTGATGCTGGAGGCGGTGAACATCCGCGATCCGCAGCGGGTGTTCCGGCTGTATCCGCATGAAATTTCCGGCGGCATGGGCCAGCGCATCATGATTGCCATGATGCTTATCCCCGAACCGGATCTGATCATCGCCGACGAGCCGACATCGGCGCTGGATGTCACCGTGCGCCGGCAGGTGCTGGGGGTGCTGGACGCCCTGCTGGCGCGGCGTAAAACCGGCCTGCTGTTCATTACCCATGACCTGGGGCTGGTGGCGGGATTTTGCGACCGGGCGCTGGTGATGTACGGCGGGCGCATCCTGGAGGAGATTGCCGCCGACCAGTTGCATAACGCCCGACACCCTTATACCCGGGCGCTGCTCGCCAGCCAGCCGGATCTGCGTCATCCGGTGGATATGCTGGCGATCCCGGCGCGCGATCCGGCATGGCTGACCGGCCCGGTCTATCGAAATGGAGAAGCCTGCTGATGACATCCACGCTAAACGACCCCGTCCGCCCGGCAACGGCCGGGGCGACGGATAAAACGCCGCCGCTGGCCATCGAGCGGATGATCGAAACCGTCGACTTAACCATTGCCTTCGGCAAAGGGCGCCTGCGCAAGCGGGTGGTGGATGGCGTATCGATTAGCATCGCGCGTGGCGAAAGCTACGGCCTGATCGGCGAATCCGGCTGCGGCAAATCCACCCTGCTGCGGGCGTTGGCCGGTCAGAACACAGGGTATGCCGGCGCCATTTTATATCAAAACCGCGAGCAGCACCCGGTGCGCGACAAGGCGTTTTACCGCCAGATCCAGATGGTGTTCCAGGACCCCTATGCGTCTTTGCACCCGCGCAAGATGGTATACCACACCCTGCTGGAGCCGCTGGTTATCCACGGCATGGACCGGCGCGAGACGCGTATCTCCGACATACTCGCCGCGATCGGCCTGGGGGACGCCTTTCGCTATCGCTATCCGCACCAGCTCTCCGGCGGCCAGCGGCAGCGCGTGGCGCTGGCCCGGGCGCTGATCATCGAGCCGCAGGTGTTATTGCTCGACGAGCCGACCTCGGCGCTGGATGTGTCGGTGCAGGCGGAAATCCTCAACCTGCTGAAAACGCTGCGGCGCGAGCGCAACCTGACCTACCTGATGGTCACGCACAACCTGGCGGTGGTGGCCCATTTATGCGATCGGGTGGCCATCATGCACCAGGGGAAACTGCTCGAGGAGATGACCGCCGATGAAATCCGGCGCGGAGCGGCAACCGAGCCCTATACCCGGCAGTTTCTCGCCGCCAGCAATGACTAAGTCACAGGAGCCGACCATTATGCAAAACACCTGCGCCGCCCGGGCAAGGGATGCCCTGCTGCAGCGCTGCGACAGCCTGGACAGCGACGCGCTGCTGATCCTGCGCGGGGGCGACATCCTGCTGGAATACGGCGATATGCAGCAGCGTTTTCTCTGCCATTCCATGCGTAAAAGTTTTCTCAGCGCGCTTATCGGCATCCAGGCGGCGCGGGGCGATGTCGATTTATCGCTGACGCTGGCCGAGCTGGATATCAGCGACGTTAGCCCGTTGAGCGACATCGAGCGCGGCGCCACGCTTTACGACCTGCTGACGGCGCGTTCGGGGATTTACCATCCCGCCAACTATGAAACACCGTGGATGACGCGCATCAAACCCCCGCGCCACAGCCAGCCGCCGGGTTGCCAATGGAGTTACAACAATTGGGATTTCAATGCCCTGGGCAGCGCTTACCGCCAGTTGACCGGCCTGGATATCCACCAGGCGTTTTTCGAACAAATAGCCCAGCCGATCGGGATGACCGACTTCAGGCCGGAGGATGGCTGGATGGAGCCGGGAGCGCACTCGCGGCATGCGGCCTATCCGTTTCGCCTGTCGACCCGCGATCTGGCGCGCTTCGGCCAACTGTTCCTGCAACAGGGCGCCTGGCGGGGCGCGCAGGTCATCCCCGCGCCATGGGTGCGCCAGAGCCTGATGCCCTATTCCCATGCCGGCGAACGCGGCGCCTACGGCTATATGTGGTGGCTGGCGCGCGACGGCGTGGCGCTGCCCGGATGCGACCTCCCCGACGGCAGTTTTTTCGCCTACGGCGCGGGAGGCCATTACTGCCTGATACTGCCGGCCCTTGACGCCGTGGTGGCGCACCGGGTGAATACCGACATCGCCGGGCGCGCCGTCAACCGTTTCCAGTTCGGCCAGCTGATTAACCTGGCGCTGGCATTCCTAACCGCAACCTCGGGAGAACAAGCATGAATGTCATTGAAGCCATTGCCGCCTGGAGCCGCGCCCAAACCGGGTTCAGCCCGACGGCGCGGGAGTTGGCGCGCCAGGCAATTGTCGATACCCTGGCCTGCCTTTACGCCGGACGGGACGATTTTTCCGCGCGCGCAGTGCGCGCGGCCGGCGAGCCTTACCTGCGCCCCGACTGCCGGGCGCGCGTTATCGGCGGCGGCCGCGCCCCGGCGGCGATTGCCGCGCTTATCAACGGCACGTCGGCGCACGCCATCGACTATGACGACAATTTCGGGCCGGGCATGAGCCACGCCTCGGCGGTCCTGGTGCCGGCGCTGCTGGCGGTGGCGGATGAGCTTAACGCCGGCGGCGGGCAACTGATCGACGCCTATTTGATCGGCCTGCAGGCGCAGGCGTTTATCGGCGCGGGCGTGGGGCCTTCGCACTATACCGCCGGCTGGCACGGCACGTCCACGGTCGGCTGCATCGGCACGGCGGCGGGCGTCGCCTGGCTGATGGGCATGGACCAGGATGGCATCGCCCGCGCATTAAGCAACGCCGTGAGTTTCGCCTCCGGCACCAAAGGCCAGTTCGGCACGCCCATCAAGCCGCTGCATGCGGGCTGGGCGGCACGCAACGCGGTGGACGCCGCCGTATTGGCGCGCCACGGCATGCGCGGCAGGATCGATATCCTCGAGGCGCCCCAGGGATTTGGCGAGATGTTCGGCGGCGCCGCGCCGTCCGGCTGGGATATTCCGGCTATCCTCGGCGCCGGGCCGCATGTGATGGAAAGCGTGGGGGTAATGCCCAAGCGCCACCCCTGCTGCGGCTCTACCCATCTGATTATCGATACGCTGTCCGACCTGCGCGCGGCCCATGGCTTCGCCGACGCCGACGTGCTGGCGGTGGAGACGCTGGTCGGCATCGCCAACCAGCGCAACCTGGCTTATATCGTGCCGGAAAATGAAATGCAGGCGCGTTTCTCCATGCACTATTGCGTCGATACCTGGCTGCGCCACGGCGCGCTGGGCGTACTGGATTTCACCCCCGCGCGCGTGGCGCAACAAACAGAACCGGCACGGTTGGCCCGCGTCGGCATGCGCGCCTACAGCGCGCAGCAAGAGGCCGAGGCCGGCGGGAAGTTGCCGCACCGCGTTACCCTCACCCTGCGCGATGGACGTCGATTGACGGCCGAGCGCCGCCTGGCGAAGGGCGGCAACCTCGAGCCTTTCAGCGAAGGCGAACGCAGGCAAAAATTTATCGACTGCTGCACCGGCGTTGCGCAGGCGGCCGCCCTGTTCGACCGGCTGAAAAACCTCAGCGCCGAGCTGGATCTCGCCGAACTGGATGTCCTGCTGGCAGGATAACACCGCGGCCCCCGGCCATGCCGGATGGCCGCCGTTTAACGGCCACCCGTGTTTCTACAGGGTACCGGCGGCCCCCTCCTGGAAGGTTTCCTCGTTATGCAGCCGCTGGCGCCGGCGCAGATTGGGAAACCAGGCCATCCACAGCCCCACCACCACCAGCGTGCCGATGCCGCCCAGCGCGGCGGCCGGCACCGCGCCCAGCCATGCCGCCAGCAGGCCGGATTCAAACTCTCCCAGCTGATTGGATGTATTGATAAATATCGAATTGACCGCGCTGACCCGGCCGCGCATCGCGTCGGGCGTGTCCAGCTGGACCAGCGCGCCGCGGATCACCATGCTGACCATATCAAAGCCGCCAAGGGCGAACAGCGCCAGCAGCGACAGCCAGAGCGCGGTGGAGAGCGCAAACACCAGGGTGGCGATGCCGAAGCCGGCCACCGCCAGAAACATTATCATGCCCACGTGCCGCTCAAGCGCCCGGCGGCTCAGCCAGAAGCCGACCAATAGCGCCCCCAGCGCCGGCGCGCCGCGCAGCAGCCCCAACCCCCAGGGGCCGGTGTGCAGGATATCCTTGGCGAAGATCGGCAGCAGCGCGGTGGCGCCGCCCAGCAGCACGGCAAACAGATCCAGCGAAATCACCCCCAGTACATCGGGCCGGGCGCGGATAAAACGCACCCCGGCGAACAGGGTGGCAAAACTGGCCGGCACACGTTTGGGCGGCGCCTGCTCGTAGCGCAGCCGGGCGACCATGGCGATCGACACCAGATACAGCGCGATGATGGCGATATAGACCGTGCCCGCGCCGGCGACATACAGGAAACCGCCAAGCGCGGGACCCACCATCATCGCGGCCTCGCCGGAAGCGGCGTTGGCGGCCATGGCGCGCGCCAGCATGGACGGCGGCACCAGCGCCGGCAGCATCGACTGCAGCGCCGGCGCCTCCATGGTTTTGGCTATCGCGATAAAAAACACCAGCCCCAGCACCACCAGCTCATTGGCAAGATGCGTCACGGTCAGCGCCGCCAGCGCGGCAATGGCCAGCCACTCCGCCACCTGGCCGAACAGCACGATGCGCCGGCGATCATACTGGTCGGCCACATGGCCGGCGGGCAGCGCCAGCAGCACCGACGGCAGAAACTGCGCCAGGCCAATCAGGCCGAGATCAAACGCGCGCCCGGTCATGGTATAGATTTGCCAGCTCACCACGATGGATAGCATCTGAAAACCGAAGCTGGAGCCGGTGCGGGCCAGCCAGAAAGCGACAAACGACGGATGTCGCAGCAGCGAGTCCGGGCGGGCGGGAGCGGAAGAATGCATAGCCAATCCTGTTATCCGGTAATCAACAAACGGACCCGGCCGCGGGGAAGGCCCATGGCCGGATCGGTTAATGCGGGGAGTTTAATCAGCGGTTGTATAATGAAACAGCGTTATAAATTTGCCCGGCGCAATACCGGCGATACCGACATCGGCATCGCCAAACGTGGAGAAGGCGAAAAAATCCTCCGGCAACGCTTACAATATCGCTGGCGGGAACAAAATAATCAAGCGGTTAACCCAAGCGCGGCCATGGCGCCCCGGCGAACACCGCGCGCCGCGCCGACTACGGGCGATAGACGTTTACCGCCGCCGCCAGACGTACCGTGCTATGGGACAACTCTTCGGCGGATTGGGCATATTGCTCCACCATGGCCGCATTTTGCTGGGTGGTATTATCCAATTGGCCGATGGACTGGCTTATCAGCGTCAGGGCTTTGGTCTGCTCCCGCGACGAGGTGCTGATTTCGCCGATAAGACTGGCCACCTGGCCCGCCTGCTGAACGATATTATCCATGGTGTCGCCGGCGTTTTGCACCAGCTTGCTGCCGTCCTTGATGCGCTCCACGCTGGTTTCAATCAGGTCCTTGATTTCCTTGGCCGCCATGGAAGACCGCTGCGCCAGCAGGCGCACTTCGCCGGCCACCACCGCGAAGCCACGGCCCTGCTCTCCGGCGCGGGCCGCTTCCACCGCGGCGTTCAGGGCCAGGATATTGGTCTGGAACGCAATGCCCTCGATAACGGCGATGATATCGACGACGCGGCGGCTGGAATCGCTGATGGTGCCCATGGTATGGATGACCTCGGTCATTCTTTCCCGGCCCTCCACGGCGGCGCTGCTGCTCATCGCCGCCAGCGAGCGGGTTTCATTGACGCTGTCGGCGCTGTTGCTGACGCTCGCCATCAGTTCCTCGGTGGCGCTGATAATCTGCTGCAGATTATCCCCCGCCTGCTCGGTGCGCACTTTCAACTGCCGGTTGCCCAACGCGATTTCACCGCTGGCGTTATTGATATCGTTGATCTGGCCGCTGACGTCGTCCGTCAGGGAACGCAGGTTCAGCCCCATCTGGTTAACGCTGCGCATCAGATAGCCGATTTCATCGACCCGGTTAAAATAGACATATTCCCCAACCTGACAGGATGACAGTCGTTGCGCCTGCGCCAGGATGGCGACTATCGGTTTTTCCACCTGCCGGTGCAGCCAGCCGGCCGTCACCGCCAGGCCGCACAGGGTCACGGCGCCCAGCGCGAGCGGCCCGAGGGCGAACGCGCCGGCGCCCACCGCCGGCAGCGCGGCGGCCACCAGCAGCCCCAGGCGTAAACGCCAGCGCAACGGCATTTTTTGCATCAGCGACAGCGGCGCGAGCATACCGGTGCGCACCAGCAACCCACGGTATAACGCCTGGCGACGCCGCCTGGTCTTGCCGGAATTAATGTCGTTATATAATGCCGACGCCTGTTTGACTTCCTCGCGGGTCGGGGCAATGCGCACCGACAGATAACCCGTGGCCCGGCCATTGTGGGCCACCGGCGTCGCATTGGCGCGCACCCAGTAGAAATCGCCGTTTTTACGGCGGTTCTTGACCAGCGCCGACCAGGAATGTCCGGCGCGCAGCGTATGCCACATATCGGCAAACGCCGCCGGCGGCATCTCCGGGTGGCGGACAATATTATGAGGTTGATTAACTAAATCCTGATAGTGGTATCCGGACGCCCTGACAAACGCCGCATTGGCATAAATAATATTACCCTGAAGATCGGTGGCGGATTGCAATGTTGTTTCACTGTCAATCGAATACTCATTAAGAGTAACCGGATTGTTAATTCTCATCTGCACCTCTTTAATAGGCGGATCACTAGACGCTTGGGCTTCAGGTCCATCGGCGAAATGAGCAAAAACTTTATTATTATTTGCGCCGTTAGGATTATTTATCACCAGAATGAGATTATTTGACGACGTTGTTATTTATCGTAACAAATTAACTAATAGCTTGAAATAAATGACACTGTGTTAGTGGCGGGAAATAAGGCGACGGCGGACATAAAATAATAAGACAATACTGAGGGGTCGACCATTATTTCAGTATTGCCCGGCGGAGTATTTTATATTTACCCGCCGGCGGACATTCTTTATTTGTGCCGTACGACCGGCCTGGATCAGGCCGGTCGGGAAACCATGACGTTTATTTCGCGTCCGGCAAGGCATAGGCGATAAGGTAATCGCCAAGCTTGGTGCCGAACGAACCGTGGCCGCCGGCGGCGATGACCACATATTGCCTGCCGTTGGCCTCATAGGTCATCGGCGTGGCCTGGCCGCCCGCGGGCAGACGCGCCTGCCATAACGCCTGGCCGTTGGCCACGTTGAACGCGCGCAGGTAGTTGTCCGCCGTGGCGGCGATAAAGGCGACATTGCCGGCGGTGGAGATCGGACCGCCCAGCATCGGCATGCCCATTTTAAACGGCAGCGGCAGCGGCGAGCTGTCGCGCACGGTACCGATACGTTTTTTCCAGACCACCTCGTTGGTTTTCAGGTCCAGGGCCGAGATATAGCCCCACGCCGGCTGTTTGCAGGGCAAACCCAGCGGCGAAAGGAACGGGTTGAGCGTGACGCCGTAGGGGACGCCGTATTGCGGCTGGATGCCGGCTTCGGACCCCGTTCCCCCCTTGCCCGCTTCCGGTTCCATCGGATTACCCGGCCCCCGTGGGATAAGCTTCGAGACAAAGGGCAGCGCCATCGGATTGGCGACGGCAATCTGGCGGGCGGTATCCACCGAAATGCCGCCCCATTCAAACATGCCGAGATTGCCGGGGAATACCAGGGTGCCCTGCTCGGAAGGCGGCGTAAACGGCCCTTCATAACGCAGCTGATGGAACATCACGCGGCAGATCAGCTGATCGTAGATGGTGGCGCCCCACATGTCCTTGCCGGTGAGTTTTTGCTGCGGACGATACGTCAGCTCGGAGTACGGCTGGGTGGGCGACAGGCGATCGCCTTTGGCCGGGCCCTGGGGCACCGGGGTTTCCGGCGCCGGCACCACCGTTTTGCCGGTACGGCGATCCAGCACGAAAATATTGCCGGTTTTCGCCGGCACGTAAATCACCGGCACCTTATTGCCGCCTTCATCGGTAATATCCGCCAGGGTCGGCTGCGCCGGCACATCCATATCCCACAGATCGTGGTGTACGGTCTGGTAGAACCAGGCCAGTTTGCCGGTGGTGGCGTTCAGCGCCAGCAGGCCGCTGGCAAATCGCTCCATTTCCGGCGTACGGTTGCCGCCCCAGATATCGGGGGTGGCGACGCCGATGGGCAGGTAGACTAAATCCAGCTTGGCGTCATAGGCGGCCGGCGCCCAGGAATTGGGCGAGTTCGGGGTATAAAGCTGCGCGCCTTCCGGAATGATATTGGGGTCCTTGCTGCCGGGATCGAACGCCCACAGCAGCTTGCCGCTGTTGACGTCGAAACCGCGGATCACCCCGGACGGTTCGCGGGTGGAATAGTTATCGGTCACCGCGCCGGCGATCACGATGACATTGCCGGTGACAATCGGCGGCGAGGTCGGCTCGTAGCCGCCGGCCTTGGGAAACGGCATATTGTTTTGCAGGTTCAGTTTGCCGTTATCGGCAAAGTCAGGACAGAGTTTGCCGCTTTGCGCATCCAGCGCATACAGGTGGCCATCATTGACCGGCAGCAGGATGCGGCGCGAACACAGCGCCTGCGCCTGGCCCGGGGCGCTGGCCGCGGACGCCTCCGGCGTTTCATGGTAGGACACGCCGCGGCAGGTGACGTGCTGGAATGACGGATCGGTTTTCAACTGCGGGTCGAAGCGCCATTTCTCTTTACCGGTGGCCGCGTCCAGGGCGAACAGTTTCTGGTGCGGCGTACACAGGTAGAGCAGATCGCCGATTTTAATCGGCGTTACTTCATCGGTCAGCTCCGCCGGATCGGCGGCGGTTTTCATATCGCCGGTGCGAAAGGTCCAGGCTTCCTTAAGCTGACCGACGTTTTTATCGTTGATTTGATTGAGCGGCGAGTAGCGCGTTCCTTCCTGGGTACGGCCATAGGCGGGCCAGTCGCCGTTGGCGATACCGTTGACGCTTTGGGCGGAGGATGCCGTCTGGTCGGCGCTCAGGGTACCGTTGATTTCCTGCGGGTCATTGAATACCGCGTAAATCAGCACCACCAGGGTAATCGCCAGCGAGGCCAGCAGCGAACCGCGCGCCAGGCCGCCGCTGCGCGTCAGATGGCGATAGATAAAAGGCAGCGCGATCCACAGGCCGAAAAAGAAGGTCACGTCCAGACGCGGCGTCAGCGCCCAGAAGTCGGAGCCGACCTCCCAGAGCGCCCACAGGGTGGTGGCGAGCAGGAAAACGGCGTACAGCAACAGCGCGGCGGCGCGGCGGCGGTGCAGCAGCCAGGCGGTCAGCAGCATCGCCAGGCCGGCGATGATGTAATACGGCGAGCCGTGAAGCCGGGCCAGCCAGATACCGCCAAGCAGCAGATAAAGGCCGCTCAGCGCGGCGAACAATGCCGTCAGGATGACGAGTATCCGTGATAATCCTGCCTGTTTTTGCATAGTATGGACCTTACCAAAATGTCATGTCGTTAAAGTAAAGATAAGCCAATTTATGTAATCGGCTCTTGAAACGTCGGTTTTAGTTACAAACCGCTGGTTAAAATTCATAAGACAGGGTGGCGCCGCCGCCCCAGTTGCGGCCCTCGGCCGGCTCGAAATAACGGCCGTTGCCCTCATTGACGATAACGGAACCCACATAATGGCGATCGAACAGGTTATCCACCCGGCCAAACACATCCAGCGACCATTTGCGCCAGTTGACCAGATAGCCGGTATTCAGGCTGGCGACCTGGTAGGACGGCGCCTGGGCGCTGTTGTGGTCGTCGGCCTGGATAGCGCTCATATAGCGCACCTCGGCCCCCGCGTGCCAGCCCGCCTCCGGCCTCCACTCCAGCGCGGCATATCCCATATTGCGCGCGATGCCCGGCAGGCGATTGCCCGCCGGCACCCGGTCATCCGGCGCGCAGTCGTCGGCCGCGCAGGTGGCGTTACGGTAGGTGGCGTCCAGCAGCGTCCACGCCATCTTTAACCGCCAATCCTGGGCAAACTGCTGATCCAGCGCCAGCTCCAGGCCGCGGCGGCGGGTTTTGCCGGCATTGGCGTAGCTGGTGCGTCCGCCGCTGCTCTCGGCCACCACCAGTTCCTGGTCGGTATTGGTCTGGAACAGGGCGGCGGTGAGCAGGCCGTAGCCGATGCGCGTTTTACTGCCCAATTCAAACGTATCGCTGGTGGCCGGCTTAAGCGCGGTGTTCAGCCCCGGCTGGCCGTCGGCGCGGTAGGAGAGTTCATTGATGGTGGGCGTTTCAAAACCGCGCCCGGCGGAAAAGTAGAGGTTCCAGCCGGGGTTGACGGCATAGTTAAGCGATCCCATCGGCAGCAGGCGATGGTAGCGCGCGCTGCCGCTATCGTCGCCGTTGGCGCCGGTGATGTAATAATCACGGGAATCGAAGCTGACCGTGCTGTAGCGCAGCCCGGCATCCAGCGTCCAGCGCGGGGTCAGGTTCCAGGTGGTTTGCAAATAGGGATCGAGATTCCACATACGGTTCTTCTCGTTGCGCCGCAGCGCGCCCTTTTCCCCATAGACAATCCCGTCGTCGTGGTAGCCATAGTTTTCAAACCCCTGGCGCCGTTCGGTCATGGTTTCATAATCCAGGCCGCCGGTAAACGCGACCGGCACGGGGCCGACATCATCCTGGTGGCGCCAGCGCGTGTCCACGCCCTGGTACTTGCGCTCCAGCACGATGACGCCGCCGGCGTGGTTGGGATTGAGCTGCGCCGACCGGGGGATCGACTGATACTGGGTAGTGTGCCGCTCGCCGTGATAGGCCGTCATGGTCAATTGGTCATTGGCGCCCATTTCGCGCTGATAGCGCAGTCCCGCCTGGGTCTGGTCAATGGTCTTGCGGGTATCGTACTGGTCCGCGCGTGGGGACTGGCGCGGATTGTCCCGCCATTCGTCCTCGGTCAAACCGCCCGGATCGCCGGCATCGACGGACACGCTGTTCAACATCAGCGTCAGCGTGCTGACGTCATCGAGCCGCACGCCCACCCGGGCGTTGCCCAGGTTTTTCTGCGTGGCGCTGCGATCGCGAAAACCATGGGTGGTAAAACGCGAGGCGGATACCGCGTAGTTCACGTCCCCGGCCTGGGTGCCGTCGCCGGTGGCGCCGGTGGCCTTGACGCCGTTGCGCCAGGTGCCGTAGCTGCCGTAGTAGCTGCCGGCCTCAAGCGTCGCCGGCTGGGTACCGGTCTGGGTGTCGATATTCACCACGCCGCCGGATGCGTTGCCGTACAGCGCCGAATACGGGCCGCGCAGCACCTCAACCTTCTCCACCGAATCAATATCGATATTCGAGGTCTGTCCCTGCCCGTCCGGCATGGTGGCCGGGATCCCGTCCACATAGATACGCACGCCGCGCACGCCGTACATCGAACGGCTGCCGAAGCCGCGCACCGACAGTTGCAGATCCTGGGCATAGTTCTGCCGGTTCTGGATTTGCAGGCCGGGCACCCCGCCCAACCCTTCCGACAGGTTCACCCGCGGGTTGCCGTTGCGCAGATCCCGGCCGTCGACCACGCTGACCGCCGCCGGGGTATCAAGCTCGGATAGGCCGGTGCGTGGTTTGACCACCATCAGCGTCGATGGGGACGTGTCGGCCGGCAGGCCACCGGCCGGGGCCGGCGTTTTGGTTTCAGCGGGCGCGGCTTGCGCAACACATACCGCCGCCGGCAACAGTAACCACGGGATCAGGAGCAGCGCGGACGATTTTGTGTTCAATGGCGTCATTCGGCAAAAAGGGCGGATAGGTCAAAAGTATAGAGTGACTTTATCATTTTGCCTTATTGTCAAAGTATGTAAAGTTGTTATCGCCATGTTAACCGCCGGCTTGCGGCCCGCCGGCAGCCAGGGCGTGCGAACTGTCTGCGGCACGGGGTCGCCATGAATCCGTTTGCCCGGGCCGGCGCGCGCCGGCGATCAAAAGGCGGCGCGCGCCGTGCATTGACCTGTCGCCTGATGATTAATTATTTAAACGGTTAAATAAGTTTAAAACTCATACAGCCCAGGATCGGCGTGATATAAAAAATAATAACCATGCCTATCAAATAAGCCGTCCGTGTCATTGATGACAATGGCATAGGGTAAATTAACGAGGTTCCTCCGATGTTACAGCAACGCCCACTTTATACTCATTATACTGGCTCAATGTTATTGGATAATCCGCTGCTGAATAAAGGCTCCGCTTTCACGCTTGAGGAGCGCCGAGGATTAAACCTGATGGGGTTATTACCCAGTCAGGTCGAAACCATTCATGAACAAACCGAACGCGCCTGGTCCCAGTTTTGCGTTTTTAAACGTGATATCTCCAAGCATGTTTACCTGCGCAATATTCAGGATACCAATGAAACATTATTTTATAGCCTGGTCAGCAGCCATCTGGAAGAAATGCTGCCTATTATCTACACCCCGACGGTAGGCGAGGCCTGCGAGCATTTTTCCGCCATCTATCGCCGCGCGCGCGGATTATTTATTGCCTATCCCGATCGCGATCGTATCGATGAAATGCTGCAAAGCTTCTCGAAAAACGATATCCGCGTCATCGTGGTAACCGATGGCGAACGCATCCTCGGTTTAGGCGACCAGGGCATCGGCGGCATGGGCATTCCGATCGGCAAACTGTCGCTGTATACGGCCTGTGGCGGCATCAACCCGGCCAATACGCTGCCCATCATGCTTGACGTGGGCACCAATAACGCCCAGCGGCTTGACGACCCGTTGTACATGGGCTGGCGTCACCCGCGTATCACCGACGGTGAATATATGGCGTTTATCGATACCTTTGTCCAGGCGGTAAAAGCGCGCTGGCCCGAGGTGCTGCTGCAATTTGAAGATTTCGCCCAGACCAACGCCATGCCGCTGCTGGAACGCTATCGCGATGAAATCTGCTGTTTTAACGATGACATCCAGGGCACGGCAGCGGTCACGCTGGGCTGCCTGATCGCGGCCAGCCATGCCGCGGGCACCCGCCTGAGCGACCACCGGGTGGCCTTTCTCGGGGCGGGGTCCGCCGGTTGCGGCATCGCGGAAAAGATCATCGCCCAGATGGTGGCCGAAGGCGCCGCCGACGCGGACGCGCGCGGCCAGGTGTTCATGGTGGACCGGTTCGGCTTGTTAACCGATGACATGCCCAACCTGCTCGATTTCCAGCGCCGGCTGGTCACCCACCGCGCGGCCATCGACGCCTGGCCCGGCGATGGGCAGAATATTTCGCTGCTGGATGTGGTGCGCCACGCCAGGCCCACCATCCTGATCGGCGTCTCCGGCCAGCCGGGACTGTTTACCGAGGAGATCGTGCGGGAAATGCGTCGCTATTGCCACCATCCCATTATCATGCCGCTGTCAAACCCGACCTCGCGCGCCGAGGCGCGCCCGCAGGACGTGATTACCTGGACCGAGGGGGAAGCGTTGATGGCCACCGGCAGCCCGTTCGCGCCCGTCTATTTCAAGGACCGGCGCTATGATATCCCGCAATGCAATAACGCCTATATTTTCCCCGGGCTGGGATTGGGCATCCTGGCGGTAAAAGCGCGCCGGGTGACCGGCGGCATGCTGCTGGCGGCCAGTCAAACCCTTGCCGCCCTGTCGCCGCTCGCCTGCACCGGCCAGGGCGCGCTCCTGCCCGCCATCGCCGATATCCAGCAGGTATCGCGCGCGATTGCCGCCGGGGTCGCCGTCGCCGCGCAGCGCGACGGCGTGGCGCCGCCGCTGTCCGACGACGCGCTGCGCCAGGCGCTGGCGGCGGAATTCTGGCAGGCGGGCTACCGGCCCTACAAACACTCTTCATTCTGATTAACCGTCGCCGATATCCCGCCTATCGGCGACCCGCTCAGCCCGTCGCGCTCTCCGGCACCCGCGCAGATAACGCGACGCGGGCGATCAGACGATCCAGCCCAGCAACAGGGTGGCGGCGATAACGGTCGAGGCGCCGCCGATGCGGGTGGCAATCTGGGCAAACGGCATTAGCGCCATGCGGTTGGACGCGGACAGAATGGCGACATCCCCGGTGCCGCCCAGGCCGCTATGGCAACTGGTGACGATGGCGGCTTCGACCGGATACATATTGATATACGGGGCGATAAAAAAACTGGCCAGCGTCATGGACAACACCACCGAACCGCATACCACCACATACCCCACCGAGAAGACCGCCACGACGCTTTCCAACGGCACATACAGCATCCCCAGGCCTATCATCAGCGGCCATACCAGGGCGGCCGAGACAAATTTGTAGCAACTGTGCGCGCCGATTTCCATCCTGGCCGGGATCACCTTGCCGTATTTACACAGTACGGCGATAAGGATCATCAGCACCGGCCCGGGGATATGCACCACTTTTTCCAGCAGGCCGCCGACAATAAAAAAAGCGCAAATCAGCAATAGCCCGCCGCCCATCAAATGAAAATCCGTTTGCCGCGTTTGTTCGCCACCGGCAAACAGGGCATTGTCCCGCGCGCTGCGGATTAACATGCCGTTGCCGTTCAATTCCTTGCGGCGGCTGCCCAAACGCGCCAGAACGCCGGCGCTGATGATGGCGAAGATATTGCCCACCACCGCGGCCGGCGCCAGTTGGGCGACATACACATCCGGCGCCTGGCCCAGGATGGCCGAATATGCCAGCGACAGCGGCAATATGCCTTCGCCGATGCCGCCGCCGATAATCGGCACGATAATAAAGAAAAAGCTGTGATACAGGCTATAGCCGAACAGGGAACCGACCGCCAGGCCGCTTGCCACCGCGGCAATGGTGCCAATCACCAGCGGCACGAACATACGCATCATGCCCTGGATCAGGATAATGCGATTCATGCCCAGAATACTGCCGACCACCAGGCAGGCGATGACAAAATAAAGCAGGTTCGCCTCTTTCATCAGCAATTGTACCGTCCCCAGCGTATGCGCCTGGAAAAGGTTAAAATAAACCAGTACCGAGGGCACCATCAGGCATAATATCGCCGGACCGCCGATCTCTTTCAACACCGGGATGATGCGCCCCATATGCGCCAGGACAAACCCCAGCGTCATGATCACGCCCAGGCCGCCAATCATGTTCTTGGGCAGGTGGCCGGTCCAGGCGGAAACCGCCACCACGGCGGCAATACCGATAAAGAGCGCCAAGGGCACGTTACTGACCTCGGTGTTGCCCATATAGCCGAGCGCCCGCTGGAACCAGGGCTGTACCGCGCGATCGCCGACATGCGCGTCAAGGCAAATTTCATCCACGTGATTATTTTTCATTTCTCACCCGCTATGATTGTTTGGTCAGAGGTAAATGTCGATAATTAGGCATCAGGTTGAATGCGCATAATTAAATTAACGATTGAATGAATACTCAAATGCTTAATATGCAGATATGTTTTATTGCCCTGCCTTGGGCCGCATTGAATAATTAAAATAAATAGAAAGACAAAATTCAGGGTGCCAACGGTGCCGTGCAGCATCCCATTGGCAATGTAGCATTGCGTAGAAATGGAAAAAACTTTATTATCTAAACCAAGTTATATTTTGTGATTCTCGCTGCAACTCATTTTAAATAACTTAATTTTTTTTAGTAATTAAAATCAGCATCCGATCCTGGGGGCATGCCCGCAAGGCGGCATTCATAGCCTCGTGGTTTATGCAAAATCAACCACCGGGATCAGGTAGTCGCATTTAATATTATGATTGGATGTGATGGTATTATCCGGCATGTCGCGATCAAGATAAAATAATTCAATATCCGGGCCTTCGCGCCGGGTAACACATTTTGTCGGTAAATAGTTTAGATAAATATAGCTGATGAAATCTTTTAACGCCGAGGCCTGGCCGCAATAAATAAAACTCAGATAGGTGCCGCCGGCCAATTGCACGGTTTCCGCATGCCGTAATTCGGCTGATTCTTGCTGGCCGACCGCCATAAAATAATGATACTCCAGTTGACCTTCGGCCGTTGACTTTACCTGGCTCAGGCCGAAGGCCACCGGCGGGATAATCCTGAAGTCCTTGAATAAGGTCTGCCACAGGCTGAACCCCGGTTGTTCACGGCGGCTGACCACGTCGTCAAAACTGCAGGCATAAGTAAAATTCATCCCCATCAAATACAGGTCAGGCAGGCTTTTCACGCTCGGCTGGATCGGAATATCGGATAAAGAAACATTTAACGGCGGGCATAAGCCGCTCAAATGCCAATCGGGCTGATCACGGTATTGGCTGGGGCTGATACCAAAGCGCTGTTTAAACGCCCGCGAAAAACTTTGCAGGGAATCGAAGCCGTACGCCAGCGCAATATCAAACACCCGTTTATGGCAGAGGCGCAATTCCAGCGCCGCGACGGATAATCGGCGCGCCCGGATATATTCAGCGAGATTATAACCGGAATAGTGTTTAAATAGCCGTTGCAGATGCCATTTAGTGTAGCCGGACTTCCTGGAGACTTCGTCAATTGACAGCGGCTGATGGATATTTCCTTCTATCCAATCAATAATTTCATAAATTATTAACATCTTAGTCATAAGATGCATTCCTAATATACTTTAAACAATTTCAATATTAATAATGCATTTGGCTTTTAATACAATATTTGTAATTAAATAAAGTCACGTCGCCGGACGGCGGGCCGCGGGTTGGGATCGGCAAGCAACGCCTTTTCCCCTAAAAGGGAAAAGGCGTTGCGCCATGGCCGACGGGTGACGGTTATCTTGCCGACAGGCTAACCAGGGACGACCCGCCGCCCTGCCGCGCCCGGCCGACCGCCTCGCCCAACTGCCATACCGCCATGGCGTAATGGGTGCTGTGATTGTAGCGGGTGATGGCATAAAAGTTAGGCAGTCCGTACCAGTATTGATATTGCGTGCCGAAATCCAGGCGCAGCAGGCTGGCTTCCTGGTAACCCGCCAGGGTCCCCTGCGGACTCAGACCGGAGGCCGCCAGGGTGTCCAGGGAATATCGGGTCTGGAATCCCTGATCGAGGAACGGCGCCTGGCCGCTGGCCGGCACCGCCACCGCGCCGCCCTCGACCCAGCCGTGGGACTTGAAATAGTTGGCGACGCTGCCGATGGCGTCCACCGGATCCCACAGGTTGATATGGCCGTCGCCGTCAAAATCAACCGCATAGCTCTTGAACGACGAGGGCATAAACTGACCATAGCCCATGGCGCCGGCGTAAGACCCGCGCAGCGCCAGCGGATCGTCGCCTTCGCTACGGGACATCAGCAGAAAGGTTTCCAGCTCGGCGGCAAAATAATCGGCGCGGCGCGGATAGGCAAAGGCCAGGGTGGCCAGGGCGTCGATAATGCGCGTCTTGCCCATCACCCGGCCCCAGCGGGTTTCCACGCCGATAATGCCGACGATAATTTCCGGCGGCACGCCGTAAACCCGCCGGGCGCGTTCCAACGCATCGCTGTACTGATTCCAGAACGCCACGCCGTTTTGCACGTTGTCCGGGGTGATAAACTTGCCGCGGTAACGCAGCCATGCGCCGTTCGGCCCCGAGGGCGGCAGCCCGACCGGCGCCTGTCTGTCCATCAGCCGCAGCACCCAGTCCAGGCGCTGGGCCTGCGCCAGGACGTCATGCAACTGCTGGCGATCGAAGCCGTGTTCGCGCACCATTTTATCGATAAAGGCCTCGGTGGCCGGGTTGGAGGCAAAGTCCCCCGCCAGCAGGGGGCCGGTATGCTCCGGCCGGAGCAGGAAACCGCCTTGGGCGGGGCTGCCGATGGGAAGATTTTCCGCAGGCTTCGGCTTGCTGCTACAGGCGGAAAGTAAAGCGAGCAGGGGAAGCAGTGTAGCCAGGTAACGCATCGGAGATCCATAAACCACGCTAATTAAGTTGAAGTATATGGTATGCCATTGCCCGGCGTGAACAAACAGAAAAATGGCGTCATCATCATATGGCATGGGAAATGCGTTTTCACTTACGCTTTTCACCGGCTTGCGCCAGTCTGCAACAATGCGATGCTATGATGGAGGGTATTGCCCCGGCGTGGGCATCCGCAAACTCAAGGAGTCATGGTGAATAATAACGAGACAGGCAAAAACCTCACTGCCTCCCAGGCGCTGGATAAGCTCGATGAATTGTACGACGGCGCGGTGGCGGCGCTGCGCGAGGGCATCAAGGCGTATATCGGCCACGGCAGGTTGCCCGACGACCAGGCGCGCGCCAGGGGCGCGTTCAGCTATCCCGAGCTGCGCGTCACCTGGGACGGCGTCACTCCCGGCAATCCGAAGGCCCGCGCCTTCGGACGCTTTACCCATCCCGGCTGCTACAGCACCACGATTACCCGCCCCGCGCTGTTTCGCCGTTATCTGGCGGAGCAGCTGGCCCTGCTGGCGGGGGAATATGCCGCCACCATCGAGGTGGGCCCGTCGCGGCTGGAAATCCCCTTTCCGTATGTTATCGATGGGTCGGACCTGGCGCTGGACCGCTCGATGAGCGCCGGGATAGCGCAGCATTTTCCCACCACCGAGCTGGCGCAAATCGGCGATGAAACCGCCGACGGGCTGTTTACCTCCGGCAATGTGTATCCGCTGTCGCACTTCGACGCGCTGCGTACCGATTTTTCCCTGGCGCGGCTGCGGCACTATACCGGCACGCCGGTGGAACATTTCCAGCCCTTTGTGCTGTTTACCAATTACACCCGTTATGTCGATGAATTCGTGCGCTGGGGCTGTAGCCAGATTGCCGATGCGAATACCCCCTACGAGGCGCTGTCGTGCGCCGGCGGCACCTATGTTACCGCCGACACGCCCAATCCCGAGCAGGCGGTGTCGGACCTGGCCTGGAAAAACCATCAAATGCCCGCCTATCATCTGGTTTCAAGCAAGGGCCGGGGCATTACGCTTGTCAATATCGGCGTCGGCCCGTCCAACGCCAAGACCATCTGCGACCACCTGGCGGTGCTGCGCCCGCATGCCTGGCTGATGATAGGCCACTGCGGCGGCCTGCGCGAAAGCCAGACCATAGGCGATTACGTGCTGGCCCACGCCTATCTGCGCGACGATCATGTGCTGGACGCGGTACTGCCGCCCGATATCCCGATCCCCAGCATCGCCGAAGTGCAGCGCGCGCTGTATGACGCCACCAAAACCGTCAGCGGCATGCCGGGCGAGGAAGTGAAGCAGCGTTTACGCACCGGCACTGTGGTCACCACCGACGATCGCAACTGGGAGCTGCGTTATTCCGCCTCGGCGCTGCGCTTTAACCTCAGCCGGGCGGTGGCGGTGGATATGGAAAGCGCGACCATTGCCGCGCAGGGATATCGCTTCCGGGTGCCTTACGGCACGCTGCTGTGCGTCTCCGATAAACCCCTGCACGGCGAAATCAAGCTGCCGGGGCAGGCGAACCGCTTCTATGAGGGCGCCATTTCCGAACATCTGCAAATCGGCATCCGCGCCATCGAACTGCTGCGCGCCGAGGGCGATCGCCTGCATTCACGCAAGCTGCGCACCTTTAACGAGCCGCCGTTCCGTTGAGCGTGACGTTGTAACAATGTGCGTGGACGGGCTGGCTTTTGCCCGTTTTTTCCGTTACGTTGTCACAAGCGTGCCGGCGGGCGAATTTCCCGGCGCAAATACGGCTTCTCATCGCGGCGAACGCGACAATTTCGCGTTCGCCGGCGTATCCCTTTATACTGGCCGCCATAATACATAACGCGCGGGGAATTTCCGGCAATGATGAACAACGATGTGCTGCGCAGCGTGCGCTATATGCTGAACCTGCATAATGACCATTTACTGGCCATCCTGGCCCAGGCGGAGATGGTGATTTCGCCGCAGGAGATGGCGGCGTTTGTGAAAAAGGACGACGAACCGGGCTACCTGCCCTGTCCTGACGTGGTGATGGGCTATTTTCTTCATGGCCTGATTATCCATAAACGGGGCAAGGACAACGACCGGCCGGCGGCGAAAGTGGAACGCAAAATCGATAACAATATTATCCTGAAAAAGCTGCGCGTGGCCTTTGCGCTGAAGACCGACGACATCCAGGCCATTCTGCAGTCACAGGATTTCAAGGTTTCCCAACCGGAACTGACCGCCATGCTGCGCGCGCCGGAGCATAAAAACTTCCGCCCGTGCGGCGACCAGTTCCTGCGTTATTTCCTGAAGGGACTGGCCGCCCGGCTGCGCAGAAGCGGCGCGGACGCGGCGATCGCCCATTGAGCCACCACGGTTGCGCCGGTCCCATGGCATCGGCGCTCAGTCGGCGTCAGTTTTTTTGCCCGGCAGCAGCTCATTGAAGATTTGATGGGCGGTGTCGGCAATCACCTGTGCCGCGCCGCGATCGCCTTTGGCCATCGAGGACATAAACGCCTTGGCCTGTTGCCAGGTGATATGCGGGGGCAGCGGCGCGACCTCGGGGTCGGTTTTTACCTCCAGCACCACCGGACGGTCGGCGGCCAATGCCGCCGACCAGGCCGCGGCCAGCGCGTCGGGATCGTCGACATACAACCCTTTCAGCCCCAGCGACTCGGCAAATTGCGCGTAGCCGACATTCGGCACCGATTGCGTGGCCGGGTAGCGGGGATTGCCTTCCATTACCCGTTGTTCCCAGGTGACCTGGTTTAAATCCTCATTGTTAAACACGCAAATCACCAGCCGCGGATCGCGCCAGCCCCGCCAGTATTTCTCAATGGTTATCAGCTCGGCCATATTGTTCATCTGCATGGCGCCGTCCCCCACCAGGGCAACCACCGGCCGCGTCGGGTGGGCAAATTTCGCCGCAATGGCATAAGGCACCGCCGCGCCCATGCAGGCCAGGCCGCCGGACAGCGAGGACCGCTGCCCCTGCTTGACGCGATAATCGCGCGCGTACCAGTTGGCGCAGGAGCCGGAATCGGAGGTCACGATGGCGTCGTCGGGCAATAAAGGCGACATTTCCCACACCACGCGCTGGGGATTGACCGGGTTGGCCTTGGCCATGGCGCGTTGTTCCAGGGTGGTCCACCATTGCTTGATATTGCGGGCGATATCCTCCTGCCAGCCGCGATCTTCTTTGTGGGTCAACAGCGGCAGCAGGGCCCGCAGCGTTTCCAGCGCGTCGCCGTGCAGGTTGACCTCCACCGGATAACGCAGCCCCAGCATCGACGGGTCGATATCAATCTGCACCGCGCGCGCCTGGCCGTCCTTGGGCAAAAACTCCGCCCAGGGGAAACCGGTGCCAATCATCAGCAGGGTATCGCACTGCTGCATCATATCCCACGAGGGTTTGGTGCCAAGCAGGCCAATAGCGCCGGTGACAAAAGGCGCGTCGTCCGGCAGTACGTCCTTGCCGAGCAGGGCTTTCGCCACCCCCGCCCCCAAAAGATGAGCGGCCTGCACCACCTCGACCGCGGCGGCGCGCGCGCCGGCGCCAATCAGGATGGCCACCTTTTTACCCGCGTTAAGCACCTCGGCCGCGCGCTGCAAATCAGCCGGATAAGGCACCACGCGCGGGCGCTGGTAGCCGGGGCCGGAGCGGGTAAATCCGTGCGCCTGTTTGGGTTCTTGCCAAGGCTCGTCCTGCACGTCCTTGGGCAATATCAGCACCGTCACGCCGTTTTGGGCCACGGCAATGCGCACGCCGCGATCGACCAGATGGCGCAGCTGCGCGGGGCTCGCGGCTTCCTGCACAAAACTGCCCACGTCGGCAAAAACACGATCGAGGTTAAGCTCTTGCTGGTAATTGGAGCCGCGCGCGGTGACCTCCGCCTGGCCGCTGATGGCCAGCACCGGCATATGATCCATCTTGGCGTCGTAGAGTCCGGTAAGCAGGTGGGTGGCGCCGGGGCCGCCGGTGGAAAGGCAGACTCCCAGTTCACCGGTAAACTTGGCATGGGCGCAGGCCATAAACGCGGCCATCTCTTCATGTCGCACCTGGATAAACTCAATGCCCTGGCCTTTTTCACCGGCGCGCTGCAACGCGCCGAGCACCCCGTTGATGCCGTCGCCGGGATAGCCGTAAATGCGCGTCACGCCCCACGCTCGCAGGCGTTCGACAAAAAAATCGCTGGTTAACTGGCTCATCGTGATCCTCGCGTTCAATATGTGTTATCTGAACTAATAAGGATAGTAGACGCCGCCGCGCCGCAAGGTGGACTGGGTCCGCGCTAGTCAATCTTTTCGCCATGTTCGAGCTTTTTCATCAGATCCACGCGTTTCTGGTGACGTCCGCCGGCGAATTCCGCCGCCAGCCATTGCTCGACAATCATCTTCGCCAGTTCGCCGCCTATCACCCTGGAGCCGAAAGCCAGAATATTGGTATCGTTATGTTCACGCGACAGCTTCGCCGAATAGGGTTCGCTGCACACCACCGCGCGGATGCCGTCGATCTTGTTGGCGGCGATGGAGATGCCGATACCCGATCCGCAAATCAGTATGCCCAGATCGGCCTGTTTCGACAGCACCGCGTCGGCCACCCGCCCGGCGTATATGGGATAATCGGTGCGATCGGCGCTATGGGTTCCTTTATCAATCACCTCAATGGATTTTGATTGCAGGAACTGGATAATTTCGGGCTTTAGCAGCAGTCCGACGTGATCACATCCAATCGCTATTTTCATTTTAACGCCTCTGGGGGTAATAACCGTTGCGGCTATGGCATGCCGGTCGGAAAAGGGGATCGAACGCGGCAACTTTACGAAAAGTGTAATTTATGTGATTTTTTTATTTTGTGAGTCCGTTCAAATATAAAACATATAATTTATACACCGTGCAATCATGCAGTTAAAGAAACGTATCTTCCCGCTTTTCGTGATTTCTTTCCAAAATTAATAAATCCGTGAATTAATCCTCTTTCCCCCGTCACCGGCCGACGTCAAAATGCGCCGGCATCGCCGGCATGGCGCCCTGGCGGGTGCACACATAGGCCGCCACCCGGTTGGCCGCCTGGTTAATCTCCGCCAGCGGCGCGTTGGCGAGCGCCATGACGGCGGCAACGGCGGTAAAGGCGTCGCCGGCGCCCACCGTATCCACCGTTGTGACCTTAAGGCCCGGATGCCGGTGGCTGTCGTCGCCGCGCAACAGCAGGCTGCCTTTATCGCCGCAGGTGTACATCAGCATCTCGAGGCGTTCATGGCGGCGCAGGTGCTGATAGAACGCTTCGGGATCGCGCGGCAGGCCGGTCAAGGCGGCAATCACCGGCAGTTCTTCATCGTTAAGCTTGAGCAGATGGGCGTGACGCAGGCAAAAATTGATGGCGGGCGGCTGGTAATGGCCGGCGCGCAGGTTGATATCCACCAGGATTTTGGCCTGCGGCGACAGCAGCCCGAGCAGTTGGCTCAGCAGGCGCTGGTTGGGGCCGTAGCGTTGCACCAGGCTGCCGAAGTAGAGCACATCGGCGCTTAACAGATGATTAAACAGCGTGACATCCGATTGTATATCGTCCCAGGCCACCGGGCCGATGATGTCGTATTGCGGTACGCCGCGCTTATCCAGCGTCACCTCCACCGTGCCGGTGGGATAACGCGCGCTGCGCTGTATATGGCCGGGCACGCCGCGCGCCGCCAGTTCGCTCACCAGCGCGTCTCCGGCCTGGTCCCGTCCCACGGCGGAGATAAGCCTGGCGTCGGCGCCGGCCTGCGTGGCGTGATAAACAAAGTTTCCCGCGGCGCCGCCGATTTCGCGGCCGCCGGGAAAACAGTCCCACAGTAATTCCCCCAGGGCGATTATCTTCATGTTCTGTTCCATTGCGGTTGCCAATCCATATCGGATTTTGCCCTAAGCATAGACGCTGACGCCAATGAGTTAGGCGATGCGCCTCGCAAACTGATAACTTTCCGCAACATGCGGGCAACAAAACAAACGCGTATCACCGCCGCGCCATTTGACCGCCGGGGCGGCGGGCGTCGTCGTCGCGAACGACGGCGTTTTTAACCGCGAAGCCCGACGCATCGACGCCGGGCATGATGCTCAGGCAACCACGATATCGCCCAGCGGATAACAGCTGCACGCCAGGACATAGCCTTCGGCTATCTCCTGTTCACTCAGCGTCATGGCGCTGGTGGTGCGGTAAGGTCCCTGCGCGATGCGGGTTTTGCAGCAGCCGCACACCCCGGCGCGGCAGGCGGCGTTAACCGCAACGCCATGGGATTCCAGTGACGCCAGCAGCGATACGCCAACCGGCGCGTCGACGCTTTGCACCAGCCTGGGATGGCTGATCTTCAGCCGGACGGCGCCGGCATCCGCCTCGGCGGCCGGCGTATGGAAACGCTCCTGCCAAAAGCGCTCGGCGCCCAACGCGCGCGCGTCCGTTTCCTGCTGGGCCATCCAGGGCGCGGGACCACAGGCCATGACCGTGCGCGCGGCGATATCCGGCGCCAGTGAACGCAGCGCGTCGCGCGTCAGGCGCCCCGGCCGGATATCGCCCGCGGCGTCCTGTTCGGCAAATACCGTCAGGCGCAGCCAGTGGCCTAAATCCGTCCAGGCGGCCGCGGCAATGATATCGCGGGGTGAACGCACGCAGTAGATCACCTGTACATCCACCCGCGGACGGTGTGCCGCCAGCCAGCGGCACATGGAGATAACCGGGGTGACCCCGCACCCCGCGGCCAGGAACAGGTAGCGGTTATCGACATGATTCACGCAGCTGAAATCGCCCTGCGCCGCCGACAGCCATAGGTAATCGCCCGGCTTGACCCGCTGCGTCAGCCAGCCTGAACCCTGACCGTCCGCCAGCCGGCGCACGGTCAGGGTGACAAAGCGGCTGCCGCCGGGCGGGGAGGACAGCGTATAGGCGCGCACCGTCCGGCTGTTGTTTACCTCGACCAGGGCGTACTGCCCGGGCAGATAGGGATAAAAATCGTGGTTGATAAGCGAAAGCGTCCAGACATCCGGCGTTTCCTGGCTGATATGGTGTACCTGCATAAGGTACGGGCACAGCGGTGAGGCGGTGGCCATGGGTGGGTCTCCTTATCTGCGGCTCAGGCGGCCAGGATGGTATGTAAATCCTGGGTGGCGGTGGTAATGGAGCGCATGCCGAACCGCTGGTTAAGGACAGCCATCAGGTTTTCCGTCAGGAATCCGGGCGCCGTCGGGCCGGTATAGATGTTTTTTACCCCAAGCGACAACAGGGTCAGCAGAATGACAATCGCCTTTTGCTCAAACCAGGACAGCACCAGGCTCAGCGGCAGATCGTTCACCCCGCAGCCCAGTTTTTCCGCCAGCTTCACCGCAAGCGTAATGGCCGCGTACGCGTCGTTGCACTGGCCGACGTCCAGCAGGCGCGGCAGCCCTTCCAGCGTGCCGAAATCCAGTTTGTTAAAACGATATTTGCCGCAGGCAAGCGTCATGATCAGGCAATCATCGGGAACGTCGCGGGCAAAATCGGTGTAATAGCTGCGCTCGTCGCGGCTGCCGTCGCATCCGCCCACCAGGAACACATGGCGCAGTTTTTTGCGCGCCACCAAATCGATAACCGTGTCGGCCGCATCCAGCAGCGTCTGGCGACCGAAACCAACGGTGATCATGTGTTCGATTTCATCAAACGGGAAGCCGGCCATCTCGCGGGCCTGGGCGATAACCGGGGTAAAATCCTCGCCGTCGAGATGCTTGACGCCCGGCCAGCCGACGATGCTGCGCGTCCAGATCCGATCGTTATACTGGCCGACGCCCGGATCGATAATGCAGTTGGAGGTCATCACCACCGGCCCCGGGAAACGGGCGAATTCGGTCTGCTGGTTTTGCCAGCCGCTGCCGTAGTTGCCGGCCAGATGGGTAAATTTTTTCAGGCCGGGATAGCCGTGGGCGGGCAGCATTTCCCCGTGGGTGTAGATATTGATGCCCATGCCCTCGGTTTGCTCCAGCAGCATATGCAAATCCTTCAGGTCGTGGCCGGAGATGAGGATAGCCTTGCCCGCCACCGGACGGACGTTGACGCTGGTGGGCACCGGGTTGCCGTAGGTTGCCGTTTCGCCGCGATCGAGAATCGCCATTACGGCAAAATTCATGGTGCCGATATGCATGGCCTGCGCCAGCAGTTCGTCCATGTCGGACGGCCGGGTGCCCAGCCACGCCATGATCTCATGATACTGGCGATAGATGTCATCATCGTATTGCCCCAGCACATGGGCATGCTCCATATAGGCCGCGGCCCCTTTCAGTCCATATAGGCACAGCATGCGCAGGCCGTGAATATCCTCGCCTACCCTGTCTTTATCCGTGTCGAGGGCAAAACGCTGCGCCTCCAGCTGCAATTCCGCCGGCGCGCGGGCGGCGAAATGCAGCTCCGCCAGCGGGTGATCCGTGTTCGCCGCCGCATCGGCCCGCAGGCAGCGGATTTTCAGCTCGTCGCGCAGCGCCAGGGCTTCATGCACATAAGCCACGATCCGCGGCGAATCGAAATTGACGTTGGTCAGGGTGGAGAAAAAGGCGCGCGGCGCAAAACTGTCCAGGCGATGATCGACAATCCCCAGGCCGCGCGCGGTTATCGCCCACGCGGAGAGGCCCTGCAGCACCGCCACCAGCAGATCCTGCAAATCGGAGGTTTCCGCCGTTTTGCCGCACATGCCCTGGCTGTAGGAGCAGCCGTTACCGGACGGCGTACGGATGGTTTGTTCACATTGCACACAAAACATGATCGCTTCCTTATAATATTCATTTTAAATGCATGTTTGAGATTAAACGTGGACGCCGATGATTGACAGGGCTTTTGGCGCTATCCATCGCTTGTTTGATATAGCGCAAGTTTTGCTGGGCGGGTGACACGGCGGCAAGCGACGGAAAGGAATTAATCAGTTGTTTTAAAAGGGTATAATAAGCAAGGCAGGCATTAGCCCTCGATGTCGATCAGGGTAAAGAGTTCTTCGATCTGTCCCTGGCGGCTTAATAAATCCGCCAGGGTATAGCCGTCCAGTACCGCGAAAAAGGCGTTGGTCGCCTGGGCCAGCACCCCCGGCAGGCCGCAGGCCGGGGAAATAACGCAGTTGGCGCAGTCGATCAGGGGGTCGCCTTTTTCAGTGTGGCGGATAAGCGCGCCGATGTTGATGTCCCGCGGCGCGCGTCCCAGCCTGATGCCGCCGTTGCGCCCGCGCAGGGTATCGATATACCCCAGCCTGGCCAGATCCTGCACCACTTTCATCAGGTTATTGTGCGAAAGCGCGTATCGGCGCGAAATGTCGGCAATGGAGGACAGTTGGCCCTGATGGGCGCCAAGATAAATAATGACCCTGACGGCATAGTCGGTATATCGCGTAAGCTTCATAAAGTCACCCGCTGTGTAGTGCTGAAAGGGTATCACATCAGTTCGCCGCGCCGCCTTTTTTTTATCCGGACGTGACGATACCCTCCCGCCCTCGCCGTTCGCTGTTAAAATAATACTAAACGAAATTTACCGGCGAACAGGAGTCGATATGGCCACATTTCCCCGCAAAAGCGATTTTCCGGTCAGCCGGGCGCGATATTTTCTGGAACCCGGTCCCATTGTGCTGATCTCCTCCGCCTGGCAAGGCAAAACCAATATCATGACCCTGGGCTGGCACGTGGTGCTGGAATTCTCGCCCTCGTTGGTGGGCTGCATGATCTCCGGCGGCAATCACAGTTTTGAGATGATCCGCCGAAGCGGCGAGTGCGTGATCAACCTGCCCACCACCGCCCTGACCGATACCCTGGTGGGCATCGGCAATACCAGCGGAGCGGAGCTTGACAAGTTCCGCCGTTTTGGCCTGACCGCGGCGCCCGCGCATCGGGTGAAGGCGCCGCTGATCCGCGAGTGCCATGCGCATTTTGAATGTCGCCTGCATGACGACGCCATGGTGGACCGGTATAATTTTTTTATTTTCGAGATAGTCAAAGCGCACGCCGCGGCGACGCCAAAGCACCCGGAAACGCTGCACTATACCGGCGACGGCGTGTTTATGGTGGCGGGCAAGGTCATCAGCCGGCGCGGCCTGTTCCGCCCGGAAATGCTCTAGCACGCGACAATACCCGGCGGTGGACCGCCGGCCAATCCGCCGCCGCGAGCGGCGTTAGGCAAAGGCGGCAAACGCATCCCGGATCGTCTGTTCCGGCAGCCCGACGCCGATAAACACCATTACGCTCCGGGGCTGCTCATCGTCGCGCCATTCCCGGTCCCAGTCGGCGTTATACAAACGCTGCACGCCCTGGAACAGCAGGCGGCGGGGGTCGCCTTCTATCGCCAGTATGCCTTTATAACGCAATAGGTTATCGGCATAGGTCGCCAGCAGGTGTTCCATGATGTCCGATACCTGTTGCAGCGCCAGCGGCCGCGCCAGTTCCACCACGATGGAGCGGATGGCGTTTTGCCCTGCGATAAGCGGCCGGAAACGTGGTCGGGCCACGGTCAGGTTATCGTTGAGGGTAAACCCCCCGACGTTGAACAGCAGTTCCAGTCCAATCTCGCCGTTGACCACCGGATACACCGGCGCGCGGGCGTTGATATGCTGCAGGCGCGCGATGAGAAGGCCGCTTTCACCGGCGATATCGGTTTTGGTCAGCAGGATGCGATCGGCAAATCCCACCTGGGCCTGGGCCAGGGCGTATTCGTTCAGCTGTCCGTCGGCGTGTACCGCGTCCACCAGGGCGATCACGCCGTCAAGCAGGAAACGTTCGCTGATAACGGGATGGGAAAAAAAGGTCTGGATCACCGGTCCGGGATCGGCCATGCCGGTGCATTCAATCACCAGACGGGTGAAAACCAGATCGCCGCGATCGATGCCCGCCAGTAAATCCAGCAGGGCGTCTTCCAGCTCGTTGGCGCTGGAGCAGCAGATGCAGCCGTTGCTCAGGGTGGTGATCCGGCTGGCCCGATCGCCCAGCAGGCTGTCGTCGATGGGAACTTCACTGAATTCGTTTTCGATCACGGCGATTTTTTCGCCATGGCCGGCATGCAGGATATGGCGCAGCAGGGTGGTTTTGCCCGCGCCGAAAAAGCCGGTCAGGATGGTTGCCGGCAACGGCTGGTCCATGCTCAAATCCTCTGGTGTCAACAGCAGCGAAAACCGCCCTTGCCATTACCGCCGTAGCGGGCTTCCTGCCGATCGCGAAAAAACGCTTCGTAGTCCATGACCGGCTGATCGGGATGGTTGGTCTTCATATGCTGAACATAATAATCATAGTCCGGTATACCGACCAACATCCGGGCAGCCTGTCCCAAATACTTACCTGCCTGACCCAAATTTCCAAACATGCGGTATCTCCAGAGTGAAACGCCCGCATAACCGGCGGTTATGCGGGGCCGGCAAGTGATGCCGTATCAGTGGCCGCTGGAGGTGACGATACCCCCTTCCGGCACGGCGACATACGCCGTTTCCTTGTCGGTGCGCCCGGTGTTGCCGCGGGCTTGCAGCGCCGTTTTAATACCATAGAAGATTATGCTGTAGACAACAATCAGGAACAGGACGCTTAAGCCGGCATTGGTGTAGTTATTGACGACTATGTGATGCATGTTGCTAATTTGTTGTTCGGTCAGGCCGGCGCCCTGCTCGGCGATGCGGCGCTTATACAGGTTGGCCTGGTACATGAAGCCTTCCAGCTGCGGATTCTGGCTGAACAGTTTCAGTCCCAGCGCCCATGTGGTGCAAATCAGCAACCACACCGCCGGCACCACCGTCACCCAGATATAGCGGGTACGCTTCATCTTGATAAGCACCACGGTACCCAATACCAGCGCGACGGCGGCCAGCATCTGGTTGGAAATGCCGAACAGCGGCCACAGGCTTTTTACCCCGCCCAGCGGATCGACCACGCCCTGGTACAACAGATAGCCCCACAGGCCCACGCAGCCCGCGGTGCCCACCATGCCGGCCAGCAGCGAGTCGGTTTTTTTCAGGAACGGCACAAAATTGCCCAGCAGGTCCTGTAACATAAAGCGGCCGGAACGCGTGCCGGCATCCAGCGCGGTCAGGATAAACAGCGCCTCGAACAAAATGCCGAAATGATACCAGAAGCCCATATCGGCGCCCGGGATGATCTTGTTAAACACATGGGCGATGCCCACCGCCAGGGTCGGGGCGCCGCCGGCGCGGTTAAGCACCGAAGGCTCGCCGATATCCTGCGCGGTTTGCATGATTTGCTCGGGAGAGATGACAAAACCCCAGGAGCTGACGGTAGTGGCCGCATGGGCGGTAACGTCGCGCAGCGAGGACAGGATCATCGGCGCGTCCGACGTGCCCAGGCGGTGCAGGTCGGGCATGGTAATGCCGAGCGCCGACGGCGGGGTATTCATGGCGAAATACAGTCCCGGCTCGATAATCGACGCGGCCACCAGGGCCATGATGGCGACGAAGGACTCCATCAGCATCGCGCCGTAGCCGATAAAACGGGTATCGTTTTCACTGGCCAGCAGCTTGGGCGTGGTGCCGGAGGCTATCAGGGCATGGAAACCCGATACGGCGCCGCAGGCGATGGTGATAAACAGGAAGGGAAACAGCGCGCCTTTCCATACCGGGCCGGTACCGTCGATAAACTGGGTCATCGCCGGCATTTTCAGGTCGGGATTGATGATGACGATCCCCACCGCCAGGCCGATTATCACGCCGATTTTCAAAAAAGTGGCCAGGTAGTCGCGCGGAGCCAGGATAAGCCATACCGGCAGCAGGGCGGAAACAAAGGCATAGCCAATCAGGGTGTAGGTAATGGTGGTGTCTTTAAAGGTCAGCGCCGGTCCCCAGTAAGGGTCATGGGCAATCACGCCGCCGAACCAGATGGCCAGCAACAGCCCGACCACGCCGATAACCGATACCTCGCCCACCCGGCCGGGGCGCAGGAAACGCATATAAATGCCCATAAACAGCGCGATGGGCAACGTCGAGCAGACGGTAAACACGCCCCAGGGACTTTCGGCCAGCGCTTTCACCACAATCAGCGCCAGCACCGCCAGGATAATAATCATGATAAGGAAACAGCCGAACAGGGCGATGGTGCCCGGGACCGGCCCCATTTCCTCCTTGATCATTTCGCCCAGCGACACGCCGTTGCGGCGCGAGGACATAAACAGCACCATAAAGTCCTGCACCGCGCCGGCGATAACCACCCCGGCCAGCAGCCACATGGTGCCCGGCAGGTAGCCTACCTGCGCGGCCAGCACCGGGCCGACCAGCGGACCGGCGCCGGCAATGGCGGCGAAATGATGGCCGAACAGGACGTTCCTGTTGGTCGGCACATAGTTAAGGCCGTCGTTATTAACCACCGCCGGCGTTGAACGGGTCGGGTCCAGCCCCATGACGCGGGTGGCGATATACAGGCTGTAGTAGCGGTAAGCCACCAGATAAACGGCCACGGACGACACCACAATCCACAGGGCGCTGACATGCTCGCCCCGGCGCAGCGCCACCACGGCCAGGCAGCAGGCGCCGATAATGCCGATAATAAGCCAGGGAATATGCTTAAGGATATTGTTTTTCATCTTGATGCGGTCTTCTGTTGTAGGGTACATGTGCGCGTACTCTAGGACAGATTGGATGAAAAAAGAGGCAAATTATTATTAAGCGGTCATATACGCGGGCGAACGGTCAAATACGCCGGCGAACGGTTGCGCGTAGCCTCCGGCACGGCGGTCCGGCACAGAAAAAAGATTCACCCCGCGCGCCTGAAGGCGGCGCGAAGCGTATTGTCCAGCAGTCCCAGGGCATGATCGACGGAAGGCGCCGATACTGAAAACAACAGGCGATAGACCACCGGCGCCACCACCAGGTCTATCAGGGTATCGCTGTCCACTATCGCCTCGCCGCGCGCCAGGGCGCGGTCGCGGATAACATCGAGCTGCTGGCGGATAAACTCCGCGCATTTGCCGGCGTTTGCCGGCGCGGCGCAGCCGAGGATATCGCGCACTATGGCCCGGCCGGGTTCGGTTGCCATTTCATCAATATATTGTTCCAGCCACGCGCGCAGATCGCCCCGATACGCGCCGGTGTCGCGCGGCTCGCCGTCGGGACGCACCCGTTCCAGGGCGACGTCGGATAACAATTGCGCCAGATCCCCCCAGCGCCGGTAGAGGGTGGACGGCGTCACGCCCGCCAGGGCGGCGATGGCCGGCACCGTCAGTTCGCCCGGCGCTTCCCTTTGCTGTAATTCTCGTACCGCCTGGTGCACCGCCGCCTGTATGCGGGCGCTGCGCCCGCCCGGCCGGACGCCGCTTTTGTCAGCCATGGCCGATGACTCCTTGCTGCCTGATGATGATGACCGCGGGCGCCACAGGGCGTCGCTTACCACTAAAGCAAATTATTTGCGTTAGTGGCCGGCATCCTCTAGGATATGTAAAAGCAAATAATTTGCGTTTATTATACGAGCGTCGCCATGTCCAGATCAACCGTTACCGCGTCTAAACCTGCGCTGCCGGGGCGTTTCCGGCCCGAAGCGGCCGCGGCGGTGCATACCGCCACCCTGATGACCTTTTACGCCGCGTCCAGCGCCCCGACCCCGCTGTATCGGCTTTACCAGACAGCATGGGCGTTCTCGCCCATGCTGCTGACCACCATCTACAGCGCTTATGCCCTGGTTCTGCTGGCGTCGCTGCTGAGCGCCGGCGCCCTGTCGGATTATATCGGCCGGCGTCCGGTCATCGGCACGGCGCTGCTGCTGGAGCTGCTGGCCATGGGGGTTTTCCTCTGCGCCACCAGCCCCGTCTGGCTTATCGGCGCGCGGGCGCTGCAGGGATTGGCCACCGGCCTGGCGTCGGCGGCCCTGGGCGCGGCGCTGCTGGATCTGCATCATGAACGCGGCGCGCTGACCAATAGCATCGCGCCGATGACCGGCATGGCGCTGGGAGCGTTGGGCGCCAGCGCGTTGCTCCAGTTCGCGCCCGCGCCGCTGCATCTGGTCTATGCCCTGCTGCTGCTGGTGTTCGCGGCCGAAACGGCGCTGACCTGGGGCACGCCTGAAACCGCCGTCCGCCGCCACGGGGCATGGGCCTCGCTGCGGCCAAGCGTGGTGATACCCGTGCGTGCGCGCGCCGCCCTGCTGGCGGTCACGCCGATTAATGTCGCCATCTGGATGCTGGGTGGATTTTATCTGTCGCTGATGCCGTCGCTGATTGCCAAGGTGACCCACTCGTCCTCGGTCTGGTTGGGCGGGCTGGCGGTGGCGGCGCTAACGCTCAGCGGCGCCGCGGCGATTATGGTGGCGCGGCGCCGGGCTTCTTTCTCCGCGCTGCTGGCGGGCGCCGTGATGCTGGCGGCGGGCATGCTGGCGATCCTGCTGGGAGTCAACCATGGCATGGCGCCGGTGCTGCTGGCCGGTTCGGTGATCGCCGGGGTGGGATTCGGCGCGGGCTTTCTCGGCGCGCTGCGTACGGTAATGGCGCTGGCGGAGCCCGCCGAGCGGGCCGGCCTGATGGCGGCGTTTTATGTCGAATGTTATCTCGCCAACAGCCTGCCGGCCATTGCCGCCGGCTTTATGGCGCGCCGCGCCGGCCTGGTGGCGACGGCCAATATTTACGGCGCGGTCATCATCACGTTATCGCTGGCGGCGATTGCGCTGGCGCTGGTCAACCAGCGGCGCGCCCGTGCCACGGCGCTGCCGTCGTGCCCCTCGCACGGCTGATCGCGCCGCTGCCGTCATGTCCCGCGCGGCTGACCGCGCCGCTGTCATCATGTCCCGCGCGGCTGACAGCGCCGCTGCCGTCATGTCCCGCGCGGCTGACCGCGCGCGCCGGTCAGCGCCTTGCGCCGGCGGCCTGGGCTATTTTTTCATGCCCAGATAGCGGTACACCACCGCCAGATCCTGCTCGCCCAACCCCGCCTCCACCGCTTCGCTCCATACGCCGGCAATGGCGCGCAGGCCCGGCATGGCGCGGTCTCCGGCGGCGTCCAGCGCCAGATTGGCGTCCTTGAGCGCCAGCGACAGCTGCATTTGCGGCGGGTAGTCGTCGGCCTTGATCATGGCGAGTTTATTTTTCACATACGGCGCCGCCAGCGGGCCGCCTTCCAGCGCGTCCCAGAAATTATCCGGCGTAAATCCCAGTTCCCGCGCCAGAGAGGCGCTCTCGGCCATGCCCTGCATCATGGCTATCAGCCAGGCGTTGACCACCAGCTTCATACGCGCGCCGGTGCCGGCGGCGCCCAGCCATTGCGTGCCCCTGGCGATGGCGGCGAATACCGGCTCGACGGCGGCGGCGCGCGCGCGATCGCCGCCGGCCAGCACGGTTATCTGCGCGTTTTCGGCCGGTGTCTTGGTGCCGGATACCGGCGCGTCGATAAACACCACGTCCGGACGCGCCGCGCCGACCGCCCGATAGAGACGGTCGGTGGACGGGACGCCGATAGTGCCCATCTGCGCCAGGATCGCGCCCGTTTTCAGGCCGGCCAGTATGCCGTCCCCACCGGTTATCACCGCTTCGGTGGCCGCCGCGTCCGTAAGCATGACGATGACCACATCGGCGTCCCCAACCGCCTGTAGCGGCGAATCACACAATACCATGCCCGCCGCCGCCAGATCCTCGCCGCGCCCCCGGCTGCGGTTCCAGCCGCGGACGCTAAAGTTTTTCTTGAGCAGGTTGGCGGCAAAAGCATGGCCCATGGCGCCCAGGCCAAGCACGGCTACGACGGGTAGATTATTCATGATTAAAATCCTTATGGCTTGAAAGATAAAAAATGATTGGGGCGATAACCTGGCCGCACATCGGCGCCGGCACGGCGTAATCCCGGCGAGCCGAGGGCGTTTAACGCTCCGCCCCGGACTATGGCCGGCCCGCGTCCAGCAGCGCCTGGAGACCCACAGGCAACCCAAGATGCGCTTTTACCGGCGGATGCGCAAAGCTCCCCTGCGACGCGCCGCCCGCCTGAAGACGGAATAAGGTTTCGGCCTGGCATACCCCGCTTGACACCCCGTCAACCACCGGTACCGGAAGCTGCCCCTTCAGGCCGCGCGCCAGCCCCGCCAGCGGCGCGCCGGCAAGGATAAGCACATCCGCGCCGTCGCGTTCCACCGCCAGGCGGCTGAGCGCCAGCAGGCGATCGGCGTAATCCTGCTGCACCGTGCCGGGGTCGTGTAAAGGATGATCCAGGTAGCGGATGGACGCCAGCCGCGCAAGTAACCCGTTGCGGTCGACGCATTCCCGATACCAGGCGGTAATGCGCCGGGAGATGGCGATAACGCCGATACGCTGTCCCAGTTGGGCGGCGGTCATCAGCGCGGCTTCCGTCATGCCGGTCACCGGCACGTCCAGCACCTCTTTCAGCGCCATAAGGCCGGGATCGCCAAAGGCCGCAATCAGCAGGGCGTCATAATGGCCGAGGCGCTCACCGGCAAGGCTTGCCGCCGCGTGCGCCCCCAGCATGGCCTCGAACCGGGTTTCAATATAGGCCACGCCGCTGCGGGCGGTGGCCATTTCGATACGGGTATCCGGGGCGGCCGCGCGGCGGGCTTCCGCCTCGATAAGGTCGGTAACGCCGCGAGAAATATTGGGATTGATAATCAGCAGTCTCATTCAGGCTCCAAGGGGGGCGCGCAACCCGGCCGGCCGTCGCTTACGGCGGTCCATTATCCAAAAATCGCGTCCAGATCGACGTCGGTATTCTCCGGCAACGACAGGTCCAGCGTCGCCTCGATATGATCAAGATGACTGAGCATCAGCTCGCTGGCCCTATCCATTTCACCCCGCTCCATGGCCATGATGATATCGGTGTGCTCATGATTCGGACAGGCCGGGACATTGGGGGAATCGTAAAGCAGGATAATCAGGCAGGTAATCGAAGCCAGTTCGCGCATCAGTTTAATCAGCGGCGGACTGGCCACCATTTCGGCTATCAGCAAATGAAACTCGCCCGACAGGCGAATCACCGCGCGTTTATCGCCGCTTTCACGGGCCGCCCGCTCGCGGGCCACGTGGGCATCCAGGCGCTTAAGGTCTTTTTTATCCCCGCGCGCGGCCAGGCTGCGGATCAACGCCGGCTCAAGGATCCGCCGCGCCTGGAACACATGCCGCGCTTCTTCTACCGACGGACTGGCGACAAAGGCGCCGCGATGGGGGATGGTGGTCACGATGCCTTCATAGGCCAGGCGCGCCAGCACCTCGCGGATGCGCGTACGGTTAACCTTGAATACGCCGGCGAGCTTTTCTTCCACCAGCCGGGTGCCGGGTATCAGCCGGTGCTCCATCACAGCGGTAAAGATGCGCTCATAAATCGCGTCCAGCTTATCCGCTGTGCCCAGTATTTGTTCGGTACTCCGTACCTTACGGCCGCCCGCAGGATCTTTTTCACTAAACACGTTAAGTTGTCCAACAGGTTAAACATCGCTCTGAGAGCAGTATCTCTTAAAATTGTCACAAAACAAAGGGGGATTGTGAAAGAAGATTGTCACGATCCAGAATGACGCATCGCACCAAAATGTTGCACCACTATCGGCCATAAAACGGTTATAAAACGTCAACCGGACCGACCAGGCACGGATTCCGGCCGATTTCTTCAACCGTGGAATCGCGCATAAATCGTCGTGCCGGCGCAGGTTGTCCCGGCGTTGTCGGCGCGGGCGGTAAAAACAGTCACAAACCTGGCATATGTATTGCAGCTACTTTGTCACAATATTTTATTTAATAGTGACAATTGGAGATCGATCGTTATGTCATTTTTCCCCTTCCTGACCCATATTACCCGACGCGGGGCGGCCCTTGTCTTGGCGCCCGCGCTGCTTTGCGCCGCCCTGACCGGCCCGAGCCGGGCTGATGAGGCGGCGCCGATCAAGCTCGGCTATTCAAAATGCGCGCACTGCACGCCATTATCGCTGACGCCTCAGTACGCCACCGGCGTCAAGATAGACGCCATCTCATTCAACACCGGCAACGACGTGCTGACCGCGCTGCTGTCGAAAAGCATTGATGTCGCCCAGGTCACCTATCTTCATTACGCTACCGCGCTGGATAAAGGTTTTGCCATTGTCGGTATTTCCGGGCAGATCAACGGCGGCTCGCAAATCCTGATCGGCAACAGCCTGCCGGTGGCCGCCGGCGATTGGGAGGGTCTGAAAAACCTGATCGCGCAGTATAAAAAGGAGGGCAAACCCTTTCGCGTCGCCGCGTCGCGCGGCAACGCCCAGGACCTCCATATGCGCGGCGCCTTTGCCGTCCACGGTATAGACGTGAATAAAGATGTCCAGTTCATCAATATTCCCAACCCGTCCGATCATGTGCAGGCGCTGCGTCGCGGCGAAGTAGAGCTGATTACCTCGGTCGACCCGTTCGCCACCCAAATCCGTGAAGTGAAGGCGGCTAAATTTTTCGCCTTTCCCTATGACCAGGCGGCCGGCAAGCTCACCAACCTGATCGTCACCCGTCCGGATGTCATCGAGTCCAACCGCCGAGGGGTGCTGGAAACGGTGCGCGCCATCGTCAAGGTAAACGATCTGATGGCCGCCAATCAGCCGCTGTTCGTCGACACCATTCAGAAAGTGACCGGGCTGGATAAAACCATCGCCGCCGGCGCGGTACAAAATCTCTATCCGGATTACAAAATGTACCGCGCCTCGGCGGTAGCCATCGCCACCATGATGCGCCAGCTGAAATACATTAACGGCGACGTGACGGCGGCGGTGGAAAAAAACCTGGACTACAGCTTTCTGGAAGAGGTCACCGGCAAGCCAAAAACCGATCTTGGCTATTGAGGGGATGAGCGCATGCGCACTTCCATTATGAGTCGTTTATATCACCGGCTGGAACGGGGCATCGTGCCGGTGCTGGCGGTCGGCGGGTGGGAGCTGTTTTCCCGTTCGGGGATCCTGCCCCCCGCCTTGTTGCCGGCGCCGTCGCAGGTGATGATCGCCTGGCTGGACTGGATTTTTCATACCGACGGCAATACCCAGAGCTACTCCGGCCGCTGGATTTGGGATATCACCGCCAGCGCGCTGCGGGTCTTTTCCGGCTTTTTGCTGGCGACATCGCTTGGCGTGGCGATCGGCATGGCCATCGGCTGGTCGCGGCGCATGGAAAACCTGTTCGAGCCGCTGTTGCAGATGCTGCGGCCGATACCGCCGGTATCCTGGATCCCGCTGGCGATTATCTGGTTCGGCATCGCCGATAAGCCGGCCATTTTCCTGGTATTCATGGGGGCGTTCTTCCCCGTGCTGCTCAGCACCATCCACGGCGTAAAATCCTGCGATCGCAATCTGCTGCGGGCGGGCGCCATGACCGGCGGCACCCCGGCCAAGCTGCTGCTGTACATTGTGTTCCCGGCGGCGCTGCCCAGCATCTTTTCCGGGTTACGCATCGCCATCGGCTCGGCCTGGATGCTGACCGTGACCGCCGAGATGGTGGCGGTGAAAAGCGGCGTGGGTTATGTGCTGTGGGATTCTTATTATTTCCTGCGTTACGACATCGTCATCGCCGCAATGGTCAGCATCGGATTGCTGGGGTATTTAAGCGATATGATGATAAAAACGATAGCCGCGCGCGTGCTGCGCTGGCAAAACGGATCCATCCTGCGGACAAGGGAGGGTTAACCATGGCGCTTATCAGTATCAGCGGCGTTTCCAGGGTGTTTGACGATCCCAAGCGTCATGCCGGCGTGATCGCGCTCGAGGGGATTAACCTTGAGGTGAAGCGCAACGACTTCCTCTGCCTGCTCGGCCCCAGCGGCTGCGGCAAATCCACGCTGCTTAACATGATTGCCGGGTTTGATCATCCTTCCGCCGGCACGGTCAGCGTAGGCGGGCAGGCCGTTAGCCGGCCGGGCGCGGATCGCGGCGTGGTGTTCCAACAGGCCAACCTGATGCCCTGGCTGCCGGTATGGGAGAACGTGGCGTTCCATTTAAAGATGACCGGCGTCGGCAAGGCCACCCGGCGTGAAAAGTCACAGAAATTTATTGATATGGTGGGATTGACCGGTTTTGAAAACGCCTTTCCCAGCGAACTGTCGGGCGGCATGAACCAGCGCGTCGGCATTGCCCGCGCGCTGTTGATGAACCCCGAGGTTATCCTGATGGACGAGCCGTTCGGCGCGCTTGACGAGCAAACCAAAATGGATATGCACGGCGAACTCATCCGCATCTGGCGCGAAAGCAAAAGCACCATTGTTTTTGTCACTCACGGCATAGACGAGTCGCTGGCGCTGGGTACCCATGTCGCCGTGATGTCGGCGCGTCCCGGCCGGATCCGCGAACTGATGCCCATCGACCTGGCGCGGCCGCGCGACCCGACCAGCCCGGCGTTTAACGACTATAAGCGCCATATCCTCTCGCTGCTGCGCCCGGAAAACGCGGCTGAGCCGGTATAGAACAACCGACCGCGACGCCGGCCGCCATCGCGCGCCGCCGGCGGATTTTTGTCACGCTATTGTGGAATAATGATGAAACAAAAACGCATTCGCCTTGGAATATTGACGCCGTCGTCCAATACGGCGCTTGAACCCCTGACCCAGGCGCTGGTGGCCGGCTTGCCGGAGGTCAGCGTGCATTTCGCCCGTTTCCCGGTCACCGAAATCGCCCTGAGCGCCGACGCCCTGGCCCAGTTCCGGCATGAGCCGATTATCGCGGCGGCGCGGCTGCTGGCCGACGCCCATGTCGACGCCATCGGCTGGAGCGGCACATCGGCAGGCTGGCTGGGTTTTGCCGCGGACGAGGCGTTGTGCCGGGAAATTTCCGCCGCCACCGGCGTGCCCGTCGCCACCTCGGTGTTGGCGCTCAACAAGGCGTTGGCCGCGTTCGGCATCCGGCGTCTGGCGCTGGTGTCACCTTATCTTGCCGACGTGCAGGCGAAAATTATCGCCAATTATGCCGCCTTCGGCATCGATATGCACACGGAGAGCCATCTGTCGTTAAGCGAGAATTATGCCTTCGGCCTGGTGGATGAGGCCACCCTGGACCGTCAGGTGGCCGACGTGGCGGCCGGCGGCGCGCAGGCGATCGCCACTTTTTGCACCAATCTGCGCGCCGCGCCGCGCGTGGCGTACTGGGAACAGCGCTACCGGCTACCGGTGTTTGATAGCGTCATCACCGTGGTCTGGGACTTGCTGCGCCAGTGCGGCGTGGATACCCGTCGTATTACCGGCTGGGGCCGGTTATTTCAGGAGGCTTGACATGCAGTCGTTCGATACGGTTATCCGTAATGCCCGGGTGGTCACCGCCGCCGACGAATTCCACAGCGATATCGGTATCCTGGACGGGCGCATCACGGCGCTCGCCGTCGGCCTGCCCGCGGGCGCCAGGGAAATCGACGCCGCCGGCCGTTATGTCACGCCCGGCGGCATCGACAGCCACGTGCATTTTGATCAGCCCACCGGCGACGGCTCGGTCATGGCGGATGATTTTTTCAGCGGCACCACCTCCGCCGCCTGCGGAGGAACCACCACCGTGATCCCCTTCGCCTGCCAGCAGAAAGGCCAGTCGTTGCGCGCGGCGGTTGACGATTACCATCGCCGCGCCGGCGACAAGCCGGTTATCGATTACGCTTTCCATCTGATTGTTACCGATCCCACGCCACAGGTGTTGCGTGACGAGCTGCCCGCGCTTATCAATGAAGGCTATACCTCGTTTAAAATCTATATGACCTATGACGCGCTAAAGCTCAGCGACCGCGAAATCCTGGAAACCCTGTCGGTGGCCCGGCGCGAGGGGGCCATGGTCATGGTGCATGCCGAAAACAGCGACTGTATCGCCTGGCTTACCGAACGCTTGCTGGCGGCGGGTTTAACCCTGCCGCGCCACCACGCCGCGTCCAGGCCGATGCTGGTGGAACGGGAGGCCACCCATCGCGTCATCGCCCTGGCGGAACTGGTGGATGTGCCCATTCTGGTGGTGCATGTCTCGGGACGCGAATCGGTGGATCAGATCCGCCAGGCGCAAAACCTGGGCCTGAAGGTTTATGCCGAAACCTGCCCGCAGTATCTGTTCCTGACCGCCGACTCGCTGGGCTGCGACGAGGGTTTCGAGGGGGCGAAATGCATCTGCAGCCCGCCGCCGCGCGACGCGGCCAATCAGCAGGTAATATGGGACGGTCTGGCGAGCGGCGCCTTTGCCGTCTTCTCCTCCGATCATGCGCCGTTCCGCTATCACGGACCGGACGGCAAGCGCGCCCACGGGGATAACGCCACCTTTGATCGGGTGGCCAACGGCATTCCCGGCGTGGAAACCCGCATGGCCCTGCTGTGGTCGGAAGGCGTGCGCCGGGGGCGGATTACGCCGCAGGACTTCGTGGCGCTGACCGCCACCAACGCCGCCAGGCTCTACGGCCTTTATCCGCGCAAAGGCAGTATCGCCATCGGCGCCGACGCCGATCTGGTGATTTGGGATGAGGGCGCGGACCGGGTACTGGATAACGCCATGCTGCATCATAACGTGGATTACACGCCCTATGCGGGCATGTGCCTGAGCGCCTGGCCCGCCATGACGTTATCGCGCGGCGATGTGGTGTGGGACGGCCAGCCGCGCGGCGCCGCCGGCCGCGGGCAGTTCCTGCCCTGCCGGCGTCCGGATCCCGCCAGACCGCGCCGCCGCGCCGCCGAACTGCCTTAGCGATTCTTAATCCCTTGCCGGCGCGGTCCACACTTCCCCCGGCTTGCGGAAAAAGGGAAACATTGACGGGGTGGGCGGGAGCGGCCAACCAGCCATTGCCGAACCGGCGCCCTCTTCTGCTATAGTTGCTTTTATCTGCGATGGCCGGCCGCCCAACGGGAGAAGACCCCTTTATGCCAAACAATTTCCATTCCCTCTATCAGCATGGTTTCGCCCGCGTGGCGGCCTGCACCCTGCCCTGCGCGCTGACCGAGCCGTCGGTCAACGCCCGGGCCGTCGCCGAAGCCGCCGCCGGGCTTGACGCCAGGGGCGTGGCGCTGGCTATTTTCCCGGAATTGTCGTTATGCGGTTATTCCATAGAAGACCTGTTGTTACAGGATGTGCTGCTGGACGCGGTGGAGCGCGCGGTCGCGGAACTTATCGCCGCGACCGCCGGTCTGGCGCCGGTGCTGGTGGTCGGCGCGCCGCTGCGCCACGCGGGCCGGGTGTACAACACCGCGCTGGTGCTGCACCGCGGCCACCTGCTGGGGGTGGTGCCGAAGTCCTACCTGCCCACCTACCGGGAATTCTACGAGCGCCGGCAGTGCGCGCCGGGCGATATGGCGCGCGGCACCCTGTTGCTGGCCGGACAGGAGGCGCCTTTCGGTCCTGACCTGCTGTTTTGCGCGCGGGATGTGCCGGGATTTGTGCTGCACGTGGAGATCTGCGAGGATTTCTGGGTGCCGATCCCGCCGAGCGCCGAGGCGGCGCTGGCCGGCGCCACGGTGCTGGCCAATCTGTCCGGCAGCCCGATTACCATCGGGCGCGCGGATACCCGCCGTCAGCTGTGCCGCTCACAATCCACGCGCTGTCTCGCCGCCTATTTGTACGCCGCGGCGGGCACCGGCGAATCCACCACCGAAGTGGCGTGGGACGGCCAATGCGTGATTTATGAAAACGGCAGCCTGCTGGCGGAAACCGAACGCTTCGCCGTGACGGGACAAAGCGCGGTGGCGGATATCGATCTGGACCTGCTGCGCCAGGAGCGGATGCGCATGGGCACCTTCGACGATAACCGCCGTACCCATGAAGCGCGGGTCGGCGCGTTTCGCCGGATTTCCTTCGAACTGGCGCCCCCCGCCGGCGATATCGGCTTTGAGCGCCGGGTGGAACGTTTCCCTTTTGTGCCCGCCGACCGGGATCTGCTGGCGCAAGACTGTTACGAAGCCTATAACATCCAGGTCGCCGCCCTGGCGCAGCGCATCACCGCCACCGGTATCAAACGGCTGGTGATCGGCGTTTCCGGCGGACTGGATTCCACCCAGGCGCTGATCGTAATGGCCAAGGCGGCGGATCGCCTTGGGCTGCCGCGCGAGAACATCATCGCCTGCGCGCTGCCCGGTTTCGGCACCAGCGCCGGCACGCATGCCAACGCGGCAAACCTGATTAAAGCCCTCGGCGTAACCCACCGCGAAATCGATATCCGTCCGGCGGCGACGCGCATGCTTGAGGATATCGGCCATCCCTATGGCCGCGGCGAGAAGGTCTATGACGTCACATTCGAGAATGTCCAGGCCGGGCTGCGCACCGATTACCTGTTCCGCCTGGCCAATCACGAAAACGCCATGGTGGTGGGCACCGGCGATCTGTCCGAAATGGCGCTCGGCTGGTGTACCTACGGCGTCGGCGACCAGATGTCCCATTACCATATCAACGCCGGGGTGCCCAAGACCCTGATCCAGCATCTGATCCGCTGGGTTATCTCCTCCGGCCAGTTCGGGGCGCCGGTGGCGGCCACGCTTGACGCCATCCTGGCGACGGAAATCTCGCCGGAGCTGGTGCCCGCCGACGCCGCCGGCGCGCTGCAAAGCACCGAATCCCTTATCGGCCCCTACGATCTGCAGGATTTCACGCTGTTCTATACCCTGCGCTACGGCTTCCGGCCGTCTAAAATCGCCTTTATGGCGCTGCACGCCTGGGGGGATGCCGCCGCCGGCGACTGGCCGCCGGGTTTTCCGCTGGAGAAACGCCGCGCCTATCCGCTGGCGGAAATACGCCGCTGGCTGAACGTGTTCCTGGTGCGTTTTTTCACCCTGAGCCAGTTTAAGCGTTCGGCCTCGCCCAACGGGCCGAAGGTGACCGCCGGCGGCAGCCTGTCGCCGCGCGGCGATTGGCGCGCGCCCTCGGACGGCAACGCCCGGATCTGGCTCGAGGAGCTGGAGGCCCGGGTGCCGAAGCAATAAGCCGACGGCACGCCAGGCCGCACTGCCGGCGCGGTGAGTCCCGCGCCTCATCATGCGGCGCCGGTTTGCGCTATCCTTTCCGCGCGACGGCATGGGTTAATTCAGCTACGCTTATTTCCGCTCTGGTCAAGTCCGCGCCACGCGAGTAATGTGAAATCATTAGACCCTGGTGCTATACGGGCGCGCATCGCATTTATTTTTTCATTTACATCCAGGCTGGAGACTTCAACATGACCGAGAACAAAGCCACCCTCGCGCTTGACGCGCAACGATCCGTCGAACTGGATTTCAATGCCGGCTCCTATGGCCCCGCGGCCCTGGATATCAGCCCGTTTCGCAGCGAAGAGCTGTATACCTACGACCCGGGATTCGTCAATACCGCCGGCTGCGAGTCGGCCATCACCTATATAGACGCGCGCAACAGCATCCTGCTGCACCGGGGTTTTCCGGTCGACCAGTTGGCCGAGCACTGCACCTTTCCCGAGGTCAGCTATATCCTGTTGCACGGTCAGGCGCCGTCCCGGGAAGAATATGACCGTTTTACCGATTCCATTACGCGCCATACCATGATCCACCAGCAGATGACGCGCATGCTAAGCGGCTTTCGCCGCGATTCGCATCCCATGGCGCTGATGTGCGCGGTGGTGGGGGCGCTGGCGGCCTTCTATCATGATGCGCTGGACGTGGGCAAACCGCAGGATCGGGAACTGGCGGCGCTGCGGCTGCTGGCGAAAATGCCCACCGTGGCGGCCATGTGCTACAAATACACCATTGAGCAGCCGTCGGTCTATCCGCGCAATTCCCTGTCCTACACCGGTAACTTCCTGCATATGCTGTTCGCCATCCCGGCGGAACGGTACGAAGTGAATCCGGTGCTTGAGCGGGCCATGAACCGCATCCTGATTTTGCACGCCGACCACGGCCAGTGCCCGTCCACCACCACGGTCAGGACCGCGGGATCCTCCGGCGCCAATCCGTTCGCCTGTATCGCCGCGGCGCTGGCGTCCATGTGGGGACCGCTGCATGGCGGCGCGAATGAAGCCTGTATGCGCATGCTCGAGGAGATAAGCACCGTCGATCGCATCCCGGCGTTTGTCAATCGGGCGAAAGATCGCCATGACTCCTTCCGGCTGATGGGCTTCGGCAACTCCATCTACCACCATTTCGATCCCCGGGCCGCCATCCTGCGCAAAACCTGCCATGAAGTGCTCAACGCGCTGGGCATGGAAGACAACCTGCTGCAGGTGGCCATGGAGCTTGAGCATATCGCGCTGACCGATGCGTTCTTCCTGGAAAACAAGCTTTATCCCAGCGCGGATTTCTATACCGCCCTGATCCTCAAGGCCATGGGGCTGCCGTCCTCCATGTTTACGGTGATTACCGCCGTGGGACGCACCACCGGCTGGATTGCCCATTGGAATGAAATGCACAGCCAACCGCTGAAAACCTGCCGACCGCGCCAGGTCTACACCGGTGAGGAACGCCGTGACTTTGTCTCCCGACTCTGACGCCGGCGGCGCGGCGGCGGCGGCCGACCCGCTCGATGCCCTTAATCCCGAACAGCGCCAGGCGGTGGTCACCACCGAGGGCGCGTTACGGGTTATCGCCGGCGCCGGCACCGGCAAAACCCGCACCCTGACGGAGCGATATTGCTACCTGGTATCCCGGCTCGGCATTGCGCCCAGAAATATCATGTGCGTCACCTTTACCAACCGGGCGGCCAATGAAATGAAGCGGCGGGTGCGCGCCGTGCTGGGCGACCGGGATCTGGGCACCATCTGCACGTTTCACGCTTTTTGCGTGCAATTGCTGAAAGAAGACATCCATCTGCTCAACTATCCACGCAATTTTATTATCCTCGACATGGAGGATCTCAAGCAGATGCTGCTGAGAATATTTGCCGATATGGGCCTGACGCTGCGCGATACCACGGTAAAACGCACCCTGGACGAGGTGCTGGAAGCCAGAAAACTGCACGCCACCACCTATATCGACGATATTTATCAGTTAAACAACGAGCAGTTGAAGGCGCGCTTCGCTAACGCCTGCGATCGCGACGAGGAAATCTTCCTGCGCTATCTGTACGAGCAGAAAAAGTGCTTTGGCTGCGATTTTAATGATTTGATTAACTTCGCCACCTGGATCCTGGAGAAGTTTCCCGCCGTGCGGCAAAAATGGCAGGACCGGATGCAGTACGTGATGGTGGACGAGTTCCAGGACGTCAGCAAGCGCCAGTACAAACTGGCCAGGCTGCTGGCGGGCAAGCACGGCAACCTGTTTATTGTCGGCGATCCCGACCAGACCATCTATTCCTGGCGCGGTTCCCATCTGCGCCTGTTCCTGGATTTCGATCAGGCCTATCCGGGAGCGGAAACCATCGCCCTCGGCGCCAACTATCGCTCGACGCCGGAAATCCTGGCCGCCTCCAACTGCCTGATTGAAAAAAATACCGTCAGGTTTCCCAAGACGCTGCAGGCGGTAAAGCCCGGCGGCTGGCGGCCGCGTTATTTTCACGCCAAAAGCGATAGGCTGGAGGCGGAATGGATCGCCGGCGAAATTGCCCGCCTGCGCAATACCGGCGTACCGTCAAACCATATCGCCGTTTTGTACCGCGCCCATTACCTGACCCGCGCCCTGGAAGAGCGGTTTATCGCCGGCGGCGTGCCTTACAAGATACTCAGCGGCGTCGAGTTTTACGGCCGGCGGGAAATCAAGGATGTCATCTGCTATCTGCGCATGGTGACCGCCGGCGACGACGTGGCCTTCCTGCGCACCGTCAATCTGCCGGCGCGCAAATTCGGCAAAAAACGGCTGGCGACGCTTGCCGCTTATGCCGAACAGCGCAATCTGTCCCTGTACCAGGCGCTGAAGGAGAATCTGGAGACGGCACTGGTCACCGGCACCCAGGTCAGGCGTTATGTGGACGCCATTGAGCAGGTGCGGGCGCGGCGCGCCGCGTGGACGCCCGGCGATGCCCTGCAGGCGCTGCTGGATTTAAGCGGCTATGAAGCCTTTTTGCGTTTGCAGGGCGATCAGGAGCGGCTGGATAACCTGGCGGAGCTTAAACGCGCGGTGCAGGACGAGGGCGAGGATGAAGAGGCGACGCTTGAGGATTTTCTGGCCAGGATTGCGCTGTTCACCAGCCTGGATAATGAAGCCGGGACCGAGCAGGTCAGGCTGATGACCATTCACGGCGCCAAGGGCGCGGAATTTCCCTATGTGTTTATCTGCGGTCTGAACGAAGGGGTGTTTCCCGGACGCAAGATAAGCTCCGCCGAAGAAATGGAGGAGGAGCGGCGCCTGGCCTATGTCGCCATGACCCGCGCCATGGACGGGCTGTATCTGAGCGACTCGGAAGGGGTGGCCCATGACGGTATCTTTAAATATCCCTCGCGGTTTATCTTTGACGCCGGCAGCGGGAACCTGGAGTTTGAGGTGCCGCTGGATCAGGCGCTGATGAGCGGCGGGCAAAACGGGATAACGCCGCACGCCGCGACGCACGCCGGCGCGTCCCGTTTTCAGGCGGGCGATCGGGTGTCTCATGGCGTTTTTGGCGGCGGCACCGTTATCGCGGTCGACCGGTATGACAGCGCCTATTCAATTAAATTCGACGGGCTGCCCACCGAACGCAGCATCCAGTTCAGCGCGCCGCTGGCCCGGCTGGAATAGGCCCGGCGTAAGGCCGGGTCTATGGGCCTGGGCTACAATAAACATTAAAACCTCTAGTGAGATTGCAAAAGGAGTGCATTGTTGGACAACGCCGAAGATCAATTTCCCTTAAGACAAACTCAACCGGTAGACGGCGATCCTCAGGTCTGGAACTGGGCGCAAAACGCCACCCTGGGTCCACGCGGGCACGTACGCCGGCCGGCAAGCGAAACGGAGCTGCAAACGCTGGTTGCCGGTGCGCGCGGAAAAATCAGGGTAATGGGCAGCAGGCTGTCCACCGGCAGCCTGCTGCGCGCCGACGGACCGCTGGACATGCTGCTGGACGCCGGCCATATGCAGGGGCTTATCCATTCAAGCCATGATACGGTGACCTTTGCCGCGGCCACCCGGCTGCAGCAGGTCTACCAAACCCTGACGGCAATGGGCCGCATGCTGCCCTCATCCCCCGGCGTCATCGCGCTGCAAACCCTGGCCGGCGCCATGGCCACCGGCACCCACGGCCAGGGCCTGCGGCAAAGCTCCATTGCCGATGAGGCGCTGCATATCCGCATGGTGCTGGCCGACGGCAGCATAGCCGGGTTCGACCGCGATCATCCGTATTTTGGCGCCGCGCAGCTGGCGCTGGGCATCCTGGGCGTGGTGACCGAAGTGACGCTGCGCACGGTGCCGGCGACGCTGTTTACCTGTTTCAAAAGCGCCTGCGGCGCCGGCGAGCTTGAATCCCTGCTGTACGACTGGAACGAAGGGTATCCGCTGAGCAAGGCCTGGTGGTTTCCCGAGGAGGATAAAGTCCACGTCTGGTCCGCCCGCGAGGCGAATGACGCCGAGGAAAAACGCTACCGGGAAAACGGCGGCCGCACCGTCTCGCTGTCCGCCGGCGATCAATCCATGAACGCCACGGTGGATCGCACGCTGGGCCATATGCGCAATGACACCAAAATCCTGGGCCGCGACGGCACGCCGTTTAAAACCGTCGCCCGTTTCAAGGACTTTTCCGATGTCACCGGCGACGTCTATCAGCTGTTTTGCCGGGGTATCGCCACGCCGCAGATCAATATCGAAATCGGTATTCCCTTCAGCCGCGCCGGCGAGGTGATTCACAAGATAAAACGCTGGTACCGGCAGACGCGCCCCCATATGCATTACCCGGTGATCCTGCGTTGCACCGGCCCCTCGAACGCCTGGCTCAGTCCCGCTTACGGCGAGGCCACCTGCTTTTTTGGTTTTGTGGTGTATTACGCCGAGGACGGCACGCTGTCGCGCGACGGGGTGGACTTTCTCAACGAGGTGGAGAAATTGCTGGCCGATGAGGGCGGACGGCCACATTGGGGTAAATATTATCATCCCCATCTTTATCAATGGGGTGAACGTTACCCAAGGTGGGAACAGTTTCGCCAGGCAAAAGCCGCGTTGGATCCGCGGGGAAAATTCACCAACGCGTTTATCGCGGATATCTTTACGCCGGATTAGGGTGATATGAACTGGGGAGGGACGATGAAAGCCTGGATTACCTTATTGACCGATCCCGCCTATCTGGCGGGGGTCAGGACGCTGCACCAATCATTAAAACAGACGCATACGCGTTATCCGCTGGTGGTGATGGTGACCGGGGCGATAGATAAGCCCACCCGCGACAGCTTGGCGGCCGAGGGCTGCGACGTGCGCGCCATTACGCCGCTTCGCCCGCGGGACGGCGTGGCCGGCGGCTATGCCTATGCCCGTTTTGCCGAGGTGTGGAGCAAGCTGTGCGCCTGGCGTCTCACCGGGTTTACCCGTCTGGTGCTGCTCGACGCCGATATGCTGGCGCTTCAGAATATGGATGAGCTGTTTGAGTTGCCCCTGCGGGCGGGCGGGATCGCCGCCTGTCACGCCTGCCGGTGCAATCCCAACCATATCGCCACCTATCCGGCAAGCTGGGTGCCGGCAAACTGTTATTATACCTACGGCGACAGCCCCGCGCGGCTGCCCGCGGAATTTTCGCCTTATTTCAATTCGGGCATTATCGTGTTGACCCCCGACGAAACAACCTATGCCGAACTGGCCGGGCGGGTGGCGGCCATCACCGATCTCGCCGCGTTCCCCTTTCCGGAGCAGGATTTGCTGAACGCCTATTTCCAGGGACGCTGGCAGGCATTGCCGTACGGCTATAACGCCCTGAAAACGCTCGCGGTACACCACGCGGACCTCTGGGATATCAAGCAGGTCAAAAATCTGCATTTTATCCTCGACAAGCCGTGGCAATACCCTCCGGAGCAGCCCGGCGCCCGGCGGGATCCGTATTTCCCCCTGGTAAGCCTCTGGTGGCAAACCTACCGCACGCTTGCGGTAAACGGGTGATGCCCCGCCGCCGCCCCTCCCGGATACGGCGGCAACCTTGCTTGCCCGGCTGGCGCATGCCCTGTTAACGAATCCGGCACCGCGCGCGATGTTCTCACCCGTCGGGGCCGTCAAACCGCAGCGGGCGTCTCAGCCAGGGCGCCAGGAAAGATTTCAGGCGCCCGGTCGCCGGGTGGCGGAACAGACGCCGCGGCTCGCCGCTTTCCACGATGGCGCCATCGGCCATAAACACCACCCGGGTGGCTATCCGGGCGGCAAACGACATTTCGTGGGTCACCATCACCATGGTGATCCCTTGTCCCGCCAGCCGGCCTATCACCTCCAGCACTTCCTCCACCCGCTCCGGGTCAAGGGCGGAGGTGGGTTCATCCAGCAGCAGCAGCTCCGGCTCCAGCGCCAGCGCGCGGGCGATGCCGACACGCTGCTGCTGCCCGCCCGACAGCCGGCCGGGCCAGGCGCCGGCGTGCTGCGCCATCCCCACCTGCGCCAACGCGGCGGCGGCGCGGCGGCGGGCCTCGGCGCGCGGCAGCCGTTTACCCAGGACCAGCGGCGCGGCAACGTTCTCAAGCGCCGTCATATGCGGCCACAGGTTAAACTGCTGGAAGACCATGGCCAACGGACGCCGCACCCGCGCGATAAGGGCCGCGCTGTCCCGATCGCCGGCTGCCCCGCCAGGGCCGCTATAGCCCAGCGGCCGGCCTTTGATCAGGATCTCCCCCCGATCGTGGGCTTCGAGGAAATTCATGCAGCGCAGCACCGTGGTCTTGCCCGACCCCGAGGGGCCTATCAGGGTCACCACCTCGCCGCCGCGCACCCGCAGGTTGATGTTTTTCAATACCGCCCGTCCGCCAAAAGACTTGCCGACGCCGCGCAGTTCAATGATGGGTTGCGTGGTCATGGGATGCTCCTGCGGCAAACAGGCTATGGCCAATCCAGCCGACGCACAGACTGGTCCCCTGCGCCAGCAGCCAGTAGCCGGCGATAAGCAGGGTATAGGGCAAAATATAGCTATAGCTGGCGGTGACAATCCGTCCGGTGGTCATGGTCAGTTCGGGTACGGTCACGATCGATGCCACCGCGCTTTCCTTGATGGTTAATATCACCTGGTTGCCCAGCAGCGGCAGGCCGAAACGCAGCGCCTGGGGAGTCTCGATATGCCAGAAGCTTTGCCAGCGGGAAATGGCGTGGGCCTGGGCGGCTTCCAACTGCCCGCGGCCGATGCTTAACCAGGCGGCGCGGAAAATTTCGCTAAAATAGGCGGCGCTGTACAGCGTCAGCGACAGGATGGCCGCCGTCAGCGCGCCGATCGTCAGTCCCAGCGCCGGCAGGCCGAAATAAATCACCGACAGCTGGGCCAGGTAGGGCGTGCCGCGTATCATCCACACATAGGCGCGCCACGGCGCATACAGCAGCCGGCAGCGGCCGCACAGCGCCTGGAGCGTAAAGCCGCCCAGGGCGCCGGCCGCCGCCGCGCTCAGGCTGATGGCCAGGGTCACCCCCATGGCCTGCGCAAAATCAGGCAGGTACAGCAGGAAATCGCTCACGAGGGCTCCTTGCGCCAGCGTCGTTCCAGATAGCGGCCCGCCAGGGCCAGCAGGCTGGTCATGGCCAGGTAGATCAGGGCGACGGCGAGGCAGGCCGGCAGCATCCGGTAGCTCGAGGACGCCAGCTGCTGCCCGACCCGCGTCAGATCGGTAATGGCGACAACCGAGACCACCGCCGAGGCCTTGACCACATCAATCAGCTCCGAGATAAGCGCCGGCAGCGCGAGGCGCAGCGCCTGCGGCAGGCGAATATGCCGGAACGTCCGCCACGGCCCCAGGCCGCAGGCAATGGCGGCTTCCTGTTGCCCCGGGGGGATGGCGGCAAAACCGCCGCGCAGGATTTGCGATTGATAGGCCGCGCTGTTCAGGGTGAGCGCAAGCGTAGCGGCGGTCCAGGCGCCGGCGTCGATCCCCAGCTCACCGGGCAGGTAATAGCACAGCAGCACCTGGGCCAGCACCGGCGTGCCGCGAAATACGCTGACATAGGCGCGGGCCAGGACGCGGCAGACGCGCGGGCGCGCGCTATGCAAACAGTAGATGCCGATCCCGGCGAAAAAACCGGCAATCATGGCGGTTGCGCTGAGAAAGGCGGTGGTTGCCGCCCCGCCGGCAAGCATCGGCAGCCAGGCGGCGAGCAGGCGGCAAAAGCCTATCATGTCGTCCATGACGCGGCGCCGGGTTACAGATCGGGTGTCGGCATGCGATCGTCCGGCAGCGCCGTCTCGACCCCGAACCATTTTAATTGCAGCTGTTTCAGGGTGCCGTCGCGGTTGGCCTCGCCGATACCGTCGCTAAACAGTTTTACCAGACTGGCGCTGTCGTCGTCCTTGCGCCCGGCCCAGCCGAAATAGGTGGTGGGCCCGAGCATCGGCCCCATAACGGCAAACACGCCGGGCCGGCTGTTGATAAGCGGACCCAGATTGGCCAGGGATTGGGCCACGCCGTCAAGACGTTTATTGGCCAAATCGGCATAGGCCTCGTCAAAGGCGATATACTGCCTGATTTCTTTCAAGCCCGGCATGCCCTGATCCAGCAACCGCTGGTTGACGGCCTGCAGCACCCGCAGATGGCTCGAGCCGGCGCCGGTGCCCACCACCTTGCCGTTCAGATCCTCAAGGGTGGTAAGCGAGCCATCGTTTTCGCGTTTCAGCAGCGCCACGGTGGATTCGCCCACCGGCACGGTGAACGCGTAACGCGCCATGCGCGGCCGGTCCACCATCATCGCCGTGACCATAAAATCGAATTTTTTCGCATCCAGCCCCGGCAGTATGCCCTGGAAAGGCAGATCCAGCTGCCTGACGCGCACGCCCGGTAAATGCTTTTGCAGGATATGATGCATCAGATCCACGTCATAACCGATGATTTTACCGTCGCTCACCATCTCGAAAGGCGCATAGCGGGCCTCCGTCGCCACGGTCAGGGATTTCGCCGCTTTAACGCGCTCCAGCAAATCCGCGCCCAGGGCCGGCGGGATAAACGCGCCGGCGACGCACAGCGCCGCGCAGCATAATCTCATGATGTTTTGTCGCAAGGTCATATCCACTCCAGTCAAGGTAAAATGGCGCGCGCGGCGGCCGGAGAGGATAGATTAACGCGCTGTAATTGAATGGTTAATGAATTGAGGGTGGAAAAAGGACTTTTTCGCCCGCGCGCCAACTAACATTAGGCGTTTGCAGCCGTTCATTTTATTATCACTACCGCGCCAGCACGTTGTCTTGCGGATAACACCGCCCGATGCCGTCTAATCTTGATTGAATGTTTAACCAAACGATCCCAAAAAAAATAGCCTGCTGATTTCAATGAATACTCCTGATGTTTCCCGCTCGACCGCGTGGCTACGCGTCATTACCCTCGCGTTTGCCGCCTTTATCTTCAACACGTCCGAGTTCGTGCCGGTCGGCCTGCTGACCGACATCGCCCAAAGTTTTCAAATGGAAACCGCCCGGGTAGGGCTGATGCTGACCATCTACGCCTGGGTGGTGGCGCTGATGTCGCTGCCGTTTATGCTGCTGACCAGCAACGTCGAGCGCAGGGTGCTGCTGGTGGGTATTTTCATCGTGTTTATCGCCAGCCATATCCTGTCGTTTGTCGCCTGGAACTTTATGGTACTGGTGATATCACGTATCGGCATCGCCCTGGCGCACGCGGTGTTCTGGTCGATAACCGCATCGCTTGCAATCCGCGTCGCGCCGATGGGTAAAAAGACCCAGGCGTTAAGCATGCTGTCCACCGGCACCGCGCTTGCCATGGTGCTGGGCCTGCCGCTGGGCCGCATCGTCGGCCAACTGCTGGGCTGGCGCGTCACCTTCCTGGTGATCGGCGTTTTCGCCCTGGCGACCCTGGTGTTTATCGTCAGGCTGCTGCCGAAGCTGCCCAGCGAGCACTCGGGATCGCTGAAAAGCGTGCCTATGCTGCTCAAGCGCCCGGCGCTGATGTCGCTTTACCTGCTGGCGGTGCTGATCGTCACCTCGCACTACACCGTCTACAGCTATATCGAGCCGTTTATTCGCCATGCGGCGGCGATGGGCGATGATTACACCACATTATTGCTGCTGATCTTCGGCGGCTCGGGCATTATCGGCAGCGTGGTATTCGGCGTGGGCAGCAATAAATACCCCACCGCCCTGCTGGTGGCGTCCATCGTGCTGGTGGCCGTCTGCCTGCTGGTGTTGCAGCCCGCCGCCGGCTATAAAGCGAGCTTTGCCGTCCTGAGCGTCATTTGGGGCATGGCGTTCATGGCCATCGGCCTGAGCATGCAGGTCAAGGTGCTGGCGCTGGCGCCGGACGCCACCGATGTGGCCATGTCGCTGTTCTCGGGCATCTTCAACCTGGGCATCGGCGCCGGCGCGCTGCTGGGCAATCAGTTTATCCTGCGCGCGGATATCGGCTACATCGGCTATCTGGGCGGCCTGCTGGCCCTGCTGTCCCTTGGTTGGTGTCTGTTTATCTTTCGCCGCTACGCCCTCGAGCTGCGCCGGGCATAACCGTCCGCCGGGCCGGCGCCGCGGGCAAAACGATAGCAAAAAATGGTTAAACCCGCCGATGTGTGATGGCTTTCTCGTTTTGCGCGCCGTGTTTTTGTTACTTGTTAATCTGGCATGGTATGGCGTGAATAGCGGATATGAGTATTTTTGTTTCCAAGAAGCTGGTGAATTTTATCGTATTGGCCCAGACCAACAGTATCGCCAAAGCCGCCGAAAAATTGCACATGACCGCCTCGCCCTTCGGAAAAAGCATCGCCGCGCTGGAGGAGATGGTGGGTTATGAGCTGTTTTCACGTACCGATAACAGCATCAGCCTGAATAAAGCCGGGCAGGAGCTGTACCAGATGCTCTACCCCATCTACCAGCGCCTGGCCAGCATCGATACCGATATCATGCTGGCGTCCAGCCACCATCAGGAACATTGCGTCATCGGCATCGACACCGCCTACCCGACCATGATTTTCGATCAGCTTATCAGCCTTGGCGACAAGTTTGACGGTTTCACCACCAAGCCGTTCGATTTTAATGAAAACGATCTGGTTTCCGGCCTGCTGGACCACGCCGTGGACATGATTATCTCACCGCAGCAGGCCTCAACGCGCATCGCCGAAATGTCCAGCATGCTGATAACGCCGCTTGAACCGCTGAGGCTGGGTTTTTTGGTGTCGCGCATTCACGACAACGTCCAGGCCAGCGTGCTGTTGCACACCCTGCCCTGGCTACAGATGCGGTTCCAGCACCGGGCCAACTTCGAATCGCTTATCGACGCGCACTTCCGTTATGCCGGCATCACGCCCACCATTATCTACCGTCCCTACAGCTTTTTGGCCAAGATCAGCGCCGTCAGCCGCGGGCAATTCCTGACGGTGGTGCCCCATTTCGCCTATCGGTTTGTCAATCCGGCCAGCCTGAAATACTTCGACGCCCCCAACCAGCCGATGTACATGCCGGAATATCTCTATTCGCTGCGCAACTGCAAAACCATCGGCCGGCTGGTCGAGGCCATCGGCCATGACCGCAACGGCACCAGCGCCGATGAACCGCCGCCCTCAAACTAGCATGCTGCCGTACTGTTCCAGGTTCTGGTACAAGTCGAAGGCATGGGCCAGATCGTGGTGGATATGGCCGCGCTTGCCGCGCGCCAGATAGGTATACAGATAGTCACGGTACATTGGATGGGCGCAGTTGCCGATAATCGCCTCGGCGCGCTGGATGGGCGACAGCCCGCGCAAATCGGCCACGCCGTGCTCGGTAATAATCACCTTCACGCTATGTTCGCTGTGGTCCACATGGGAGCACATCGGCACGATGGTGGAGATTTTGCCGCCCTTGGCGATGGACGGCGCCATAAAGATCGACAGGTAGGCATTACGCTCGAAATCACCGCTGCCGCCGATGCCGTTCATTAAATCGACTCCGGCCACATGCGTGGAGTTGGCATGGCCGTAAATATCGAATTCCAGGCCGACGTTAAGGGCAATCACCCCCAGGCGGCGGATGATTTCCGGGTTATTGGAAATTTCCTGCGGCCGCAGCACAATGCGCTCGCTGAAAAAATCCATATTGCGGTAAATACGCTCCAGCACCGACGGCGGCACGGTCAGGCTGGAGGCGCTGGCGCCGATAATCCGCTCCTGCTCGAGCAATTCGATGACCGAGGTCTGCAGCACCTCGGAATACATCATAAACGGCGGAATATCCGCATTGCATCCCAGCACCTTCAGCACCGCGTTGTTGATATTGCCGACGCCGCTTTGCAACGGCAGGAATCCGGCGGGAATACGCTTGGCATGCAGTTCCTTGAGTAAAAACCCTTCAACATTGTGGGCGATTTGCAGGCACAGCGGATTCTCGTTGCCGAACTCGGTAATCTGATCCGCCAGATGGGTGGGCACCACGGCGATAATCTTTTGCGGATCGATTTGCACATAATTCTCGCCCACCCGGTCCAGGGTATGGAAAATCGGCACCATGGTGCGCAGCGGCGGCGCGCCAAGGGAGACGATATCGCTCATTTCGCGGATCCGCGGCGAGTGATACGCATTAAGCTCGATAATCACCCGCCGCGCCTGCTGAAGGTACACCGGCGCGTTGCCGATGCCGCTGGTCAGGTACACCCGTCCCTCCCTGGTGACCGCCGAGGCTTCGATAACCGCGATATCAATCGGGCCGAAAAAGCCATAGTTGACCATTTGCGCCACTTCGCTCAGATGCAGGTCGACGAAATTCACCTCGCCCCGGTTGATTTTATCGCGCAGGGCCGGCGCGGTCTGGTACGGCGCGCGCCATTCCACGGCGTCGGCCTCCGCCAGCTGGTTGTCCGCCAGCGCGCCGATCGACGCCCCGGTGAGCAGTTTGATGCGAAACGGCTGTTCCCGCTGGTGCAGCGCAATCGCCCGCCGGGCCAGCGCTTCCGGCAGGGCCTTGGGGGCGCCGGCCGGGGTAAAGCCGCTAAAGGCCACCATATCGCCATGGGAAATCAATAACGCGGCGTCGTCCGCCGTCATTACCGTAAAATCCTGGTTCATCCTCTTGACTCCTTGCGCCGTTTCACCGCGCGCTCTAGTGGCCGATAAAATTCGCTTTGCGTTTTTCCATAAAAGCCGACATCCCCTCCTGGTAATCCTGGCTGTCGTACACCACCCGCCGCAGCCCCTGGATGCGCTCAAACTCATCGGAATTCAGGGTATGGGCTTCGCCGAGCACCCGCAGCTCTTCCTTGATAACCGCCACCGCCAGCGGCGCCTTTTCGGCAATCACGCAGGCCATGCGCATCGTAAAGGTTTCCAGCTCCAGGGGATCGACGATATGGTTAAGGATGCCGACGTTCAGCGCCCGTTCGGCGGAAATCGGCGCGGCGGTAAAAATCAGTTCCTTGACGATATGAAAACCGGCGTCGCGGATAAGATTATGGATGCCCACCAGGTTATAGGGCACGCCCAGGTTGACCGGCGTCATGGAGAAGGTGGACAGGTTGCTGGCGATGATGATATCGGAACTCATGATAAGTTCGAACGCGCCGCCCCAGACGCTGCCTTCCACCATGGAAATAATCGGCTTGGGGAATTTTTGGATGGCGCGGGTAATCTGGCGCAGCGGGTCGTCGTAGGCCAGCGGGTCGCGCCGGGTTTTCGGCAGTTCATAGATATCGTGGCCGGCGGAAAAGACCTTGGAGCCTTTGGGCGCGCGCAGGATTACGCAGCGGATATCGATATTGTTCAGATCTTCCAGCGCCTGCAGAATATCGCGGATAAACACCGCGCTCAGCGCGTTCAGTTTTTGACTGTAATTAAACTCGATGATGCCCACCCGGTTTTCGATCAGCACTTTAACAAATTCATACGCCATAATTCATTTCCCTTAATGGTTAATTTTTTCAACGATATAGCGGGTAACATCCTCCACGCCCGCGCGCGGCGATACGCTGTGGTTTTCCACCTGCTCCAGCGCCCGGCGGTACCGATCCTGGATATCATCACGGGCGAACAGCGCCGCGAGCGTGTTTTCCTCGATTTGTTTACGCATGGCGTCCAACTGCTGGCGTTTGCGCAGCGCCGTCAGCCCGCCATCCACCGCCATCCGTTGATAAAAGTCGTCTACGGCGCGCCAGATATCGGTGATGCCGCGGGCCTCCAGGGCGCTGCACGTCAGCACCGGCGGCGCCCAGGCCGGATATTTGCGCCGCATGATGGTCAGTGAAGCGCGGTACATTTGCGCCGTAAGCATCACCCGTGCGCGGTTGTCGCCGTCGTCCTTGTTGATAACGATGATATCGGCCATTTCCATAATGCCCTTTTTGATGCCCTGCAGTTCGTCGCCGGCGCCGGCCAGCTGCAGCGAGAGGAAACAGTCCACCAATCGGGCGATATCCACCTCGCTTTGTCCGACCCCCACCGTTTCCACGATAACCAGGTCATAGCCCGCCGCCTCGCACAGCAGCATCAGTTCGCGCGTGCGGCGACTGGTCCCTCCCAGATATCCGCCGGTGGGCACCGGGCGGATAAAGGCGCGCTGCGCGCGGGAGAGAAGCGACATACGCGTTTTATCGCCAAGGATGCTGCCGCCGCTGAGCGGGCTGCTCGGGTCGATGGCAATCACCGCCACCTTCAGGCCCAAGGTCAGCACATAACCGCCCAGCGCTTCGAGAAACGTGCTTTTGCCGGCGCCCGGCACGCCGGTAATGCCCAGCCGCTTCGCCATGCCGGTATGAGGCATGATCCGATCGAGCAGCAGGGTGGCCAGCGCCTGATGCGCGGGGTGGACGCTTTCGATAAGCGTCATCCCCTGCGCCAGGGCCACCCGGTCGCCCGCCAGCAGCCGCGCGACGGTGTTATCCAGTTGGTCGAGGCTAAGCATGGCAAAGCCCGATCTTGTCCAGGACATCGCGCACGCTTGCCAGCATGGGCGTGCCAGGCCCGTAGATGGCGACCACGCCCCGGCTGTAGAGGAAATCGTAGTCCTGCGGCGGGATTACCCCGCCCGCCACCACTTTGATATCCTGGCGGCCGTAGCCGGCCAGGGCGTCCACCAGCGCCGGGATCAGCGTTTTATGGCCGGCGGCCAGCGAAGAGGCGCCGATGACGTGCACGTCATTTTCCACCGCCAGCTTGGCTATTTCCTCGGGGGTGGAGAACATCGGGCTGAGATCGACATCAAACCCGAGATCGGAATAGGCGCTGGCAATCACCTTGGCCCCGCGATCGTGGCCGTCCTGGCCCATTTTGGCCACCAGGATGCGTGGACGCCGTCCCTGTTCCGCCAGGAAGCGATCGGTGGCGGCCTTGATCTGATCAAACTCCGCCGCCCCTTCCGCGCTCTGGTGGTAACTGTTGGCGATAACGCCGGTGACGCAGTTGGTCTGCACCAGATAGCGGCCGAAGGCATCCTCAATGGCCGATGAAATTTCGCCAAGCGTAGCGCGGCAGCGCGCCGCGTGGATGGCCGCCTCCAGCAGGTTGCCGCCCGCGCGCGCCGCGTGGGTTATCATGCCGAGCGCGTCGGCAACCGCGGCGTCGTCCCGGGCGGCGCGGATCTGCCGCAGGCGCTCGACCTGTTCCTGGCGCACCTTGACGTTGTCGATTTCCATGACCGAGGTGGCGTCTTCCTGCGCCAGCTTGTATTTGTTCACCCCGACGATAACCCGTTTGCCCTGGTCGATAAGCGACTGCTGGCGCGCGGAGGCCTCTTCAATCATGCGTTTGGGCAGGCCGGCCTCTATGGCCTTGGCCATGCCGCCCACCTCGACTATCTGATGAATGATGTCCCGCGCCGCCTTGACGACCTGGTCGGTGAGGTTCTCGACATAATATGAGCCGGCCAGGGGATCGACGGTACGGCAGACCGCCGATTCTTCCTGCAGGATGATTTGGGTGTTGCGGGCAATGCGGGCGGAAAAATCGCTGGGCAATCCCAAGGCCTCGTCAAAGGCGTTGGTATGCAGCGATTGCGTGCCGCCCAGTACCGCCGCCAGCGCTTCGACGGTAGTGCGGATCACGTTGTTGTAGGGGTCTTGTTCCGTCAGGCTCCAGCCCGAGGTCTGGCAGTGGGTGCGCAGCGCCTGGGATTTGGGATTGGTGGAGCCAAAACTGCTTACCGCCTCGCTCCATAAATAACGGGCGGCGCGCAGCATGGCGACGTTCATAAACAAATCCATGCCGATACCGAAGAAAAACGACAGGCGCGGCGCGAAGTCGTCGATATCAAGACCGGCGGCCAGCGCCGCCTGGATATACTCAATGCCGTCGGCAATGGTGAACGCCACCTGCTGCACGCAATTGGCGCCAGCTTCACCCATATGGTAGCCGCTGATGCTGATGGTATTGAATTTGGGCATATTGCCGGAGCAGTAGGCAATAATATCGGAAATAATACGCATCGAAGGTTTGGGCGGATAAATATAGGTGTTGCGGCAGAGATATTCTTTCAAAATATCATTTTGGATGGTGCCGGTAAGCGCGGCCGGCGGTACGCCCTGCTCCTCGGCGGCCACGATATAAAACGCCATGATGGGGATGACCGCGCCGTTCATGGTCATGGAGACCGACATTTTATCCAGCGGGATCTGGTCGAACAGTATTTTCATATCCTCGACGCTGTCGATAGCCACGCCGGCTTTGCCGACATCGCCCGATACGCGCTCGTTATCGGAGTCGTAACCGCGGTGGGTGGGCAAATCGAAGGCGACGGAAAGCCCCTTTTGGCCGGCCGCCAGGTTGCGGCGATAGAAGGCGTTGGATTCGGTGGCGGTGGAAAACCCCGCGTACTGGCGTATGGTCCAGGGCTGGGCGGCGTACATCGTGGCGCGGGGTCCGCGCACGAAAGGCGCCATGCCCGGCAGCGAGCCGGTGACCTCCAGGTCGGACAGGTCGTCGGCGGTATACAGCGGCTTGATGGTGATCTCTTCCGCGGTGAGGGTATTTAAATCCTCGACGCTTTTCCCCAGCCGCCCTAATTCTTTATTGGCAAGTGTTTCCCATGCCCCTGTTTGCGCCATTATATTTCTCCAGATGGAATAGAATTATGTTTATTTCATCGGTCTTGCCGATGCGCGGCAATAGGCGGCCATGCCGGATATACGTTATCCGGTTATGGGAGATAAAATAAAATAAGCCCTGGTATCCGCCCGGTTTAAAAAAACCGGTGCGATTATTATGGCCTGTGTTAATTCGTCATGATTGCCCGCATAAGATTCGATGAAATACCTGGGATTATAAATACCACCAGCGGATGATTTTTACAGCCTCAAAAAATGCATGCTGGGCAATCATTATTTGCCGTATGGAAGAAGTGGTTTTGGCGCGGGGCTTCACCGTGGGCGGTTGGATGGAATGGTGGGGGATTGTTGCCGTGGTGGGAGTAACGCTGGCGGTCGGTTTTATGCTGGCGTGGTGAGGGTTTCGCTCGCCAGGCGTTCGGTGGTTATATGGATTGCCGGGAACCGCGCAGCGGCGCGCGACCCCGGCCTGGCGCGCCGTTAAAAATGGATCACCGTGCGGATGGATTTGCCCTGGTGCATTAAATCGAACGCATCGTTGATGTTGTCAAGCGGCAGGGTGTGGGTGATAAAAGGATCGAGATCGATAACGCCCGCCATCGCCTGTTCCACCATGCCCGGCAACTGCGTGCGACCCTTGACGCCGCCGAACGCGGACCCGCGCCATACCCGGCCGGTAACCAGTTGGAATGGGCGGGTGCGGATCTCCTTGCCGGCGCCGGCCACGCCGATGATGATGCTTTCACCCCATCCCTTGTGGCAGCATTCGAGCGCCGCGCGCATGACGTCGACGTTGCCGATGCATTCAAAACTGAAATCCACGCCGCCGTCGGTGAGTTCGACAATCACCTCCTGGATAGGCCGCGCGTGGTCCTTGGGATTGATGCAATCGGTGGCGCCCATGGAGCGGGCCAGCTCGAATTTGCCCGGATTGGTGTCGACGGCGATAATCCGCCCGGCCTTGGCCTGCACCGCGCCCTGTATGGCCGCCAGGCCAATGCCGCCCAGGCCGAAGATGGCGACGGTGTCGCCCGCCTTGACCTTGGCGGTATTATGCACCGCGCCGATGCCGGTGGTGACGCCGCAGCCGAGCAGGCAGACTTTTTCCAGCGGCGCCTTGGGATTGATCACCGCCAGGGAAATCTCGGCCACCACGGTATATTCGCTGAAGGTGCTGGTGCCCATGTAGTGATACAGCGGCTGGCCGTTATAGGAGAAACGGCTGGTGCCGTCCGGCATCAGGCCCTTACCCTGCGTGACGCGTACCGCCTGGCACAGGTTGGTTTTGCCGGAAGTGCAGAATTTGCACACGCCGCACTCGGCGGTGTACAGGGGAATGACATGATCGCCGGGCTTGACGCTGGTCACGCCCTCGCCCACTTCCACCACGATGCCGCCGCCCTCATGGCCCAACACCACGGGAAACAGCCCTTCGGGATCGTCCCCCGACAGGGTGAAAGCATCGGTATGGCAGACGCCGGTGTGGGTTATCCTCACCAGCACCTCGCCCTTTTGCGGCGGCGCAACGTCAATCTCAACGATTTTAAGCGGCTGGCCCGGCCCGAAGGCAACGGCGGCACGAGATTTCATAGGTTTCTCCAATCATAAACAGCACCGGTCAACATCTTACCGTTGGCGGCAACATTACTTCAAATAGGAACGGACCAGACTGGCTACGTCATTAAGCCGGGCGGACTTTTGCGCCGCCGTCAACGCTTCCTCGCCCAGTTCGTCGCGGATATGGATTTCCATGATTTCAGACATCAGGCCGTGGGATGCCCCGCGGATGGCGGCGATCTGCTGGAGCAGCGCGCCGCAGTCGACGCCGGTTTCCAACCCGCGCTCCAGCGCCTCCACCTGCCCTTTGATGCGGCGAACCCGCAGCAGTACGCGATTTTTATCTTCAGCTGAACGTGGCATAACCCAACCTGTGCGCAATCCTATAGTATAGGGGGGTATAGTATATAACATAAAAAACTGAAAGTCATGGACGGGCGTCCGTTGATCAAACGACCAATGGCTTCGATAGAGTAATACTATGAGGAATAATCCCGCGGGGGACTATACTGCATGCACAGGATATCGCGTGACGTCCTCCACTTTACCGGTAGTTTCAAAAGGACAGTATTATCATGAGCGTTAAGCCAGCCGCATCGTCGTCAATCAAAACGGTTAACCCCGCCACCAATAAAATCGAAAAACAATTTGACGTTATGTCCGACCAGCAGATCGAGCAGATTCTGGCCACCGCCGACGCCGCCTTCCAGCAATGGAAAAAAACGCCGTTCGCCGGGCGGGCCAAGCTGTTGCATAAGGTGGCCGCCATCCTGCGCGATCGGCAGGATGAACTGGGCAAGCTGTGTACCATTGAAATGGGCAAGCTGCACGCCGAGGGCGTGGGCGAAGTGCGGCTGTGCGCCGATATTTTTGATTATTACGCCGACCACGGCGAAAGGTTCCTGGCCGATAAGCCGCTGGAAACCGGCATCGGCAGCGCGTTTCTCAGTTATGACCCTATCGGCGTGCTGCTGAGCGTACAGCCGTGGAATTTCCCGTTCTACCAGATAACCCGTTCGGCGGCGCCGAACATCATGGCCGGCAATACCATGGTATTAAAACATGCCTCCAACGTGCCGCAGTGCGCGGCCATTATGGAACGCATCTTTATCGACGCCGGCGCGCCGGCCGGGGTTTACACCAACCTGTTTGTCCCCGGCGCCAAGGTATCGCAGCTGATAGGCGACAAACGCATCAAGGGCGTTTCCCTGACCGGTAGCGAAGCCGCCGGTTCGAGTTTTGCCGCCGAAGCGGGCAAACATGTCAAGAAGTCCACCCTGGAACTGGGCGGCAGCGACGCCTTTGTGGTGCTGGCGGACGCCGATCTGGATCTGGCGGTAAAAACCGCCGCCCTGGGACGCTTATGGAACGCCGGCCAGGTCTGCGTGTCGCCCAAACGTATCATCGTGCTGGAAGATGTCGCCGAAGCCTTTATCGCCAAAGCGCGGGCCATTTATGAAAATATCAGGATCGGCGACCCGCTGGATCCGTCCACACAGCTCGCTCCGCTCAGCAGCGAAAAGGCCGCCGAGGAGATCGTGCAACAGGTGGCAACCGCGGTAAAGGACGGCGCGACGCTTGTCTACGGCGGCCATCGCGTGGATCGTCCCGGCGCCTATATGGAACCGACCATCCTCACCAATATCAAACCCGGCACGGCGGCCTATGCCGAGGAAATTTTCGGACCGGTGCTGTGTATCTATGCCGTCAAGGATGAGGCGCAGGCGATTGCCCTGGCCAACGATTCCATCTTCGGGCTGGGCGGCACCGTTTTTGGCGCCGATACCGCCAAGGCCGTGGCGGTGGCGCGGCAAATCGACACCGGTATGGTATATATCAATCATACCACCGGCATCGCGCCCGAGCTGCCGTTCGGCGGCACCAAGAACTCCGGCTACGGCCGCGAGCAGTCCCCGGCCGGCATCCACGAATTCGTCAATGAAAAATTGATTCGCATCACCACGCCGGACGCGCCTTACTGATCCTGCCCGTCCTGGTCTGTTTCTTATCCCGCGCCCCCGGCTATCGCGCCGGAGGCAACGGCAGTGTCCGGCCATTATTACCCGGCCGGACCGATCGTCGGTTAACGCCTGATCCCCCTCCTTATGCCGTTACCTTTTAATATCGCCCCATTACTATTGGCGTATCGGCAATTGGCGTATCGCCAATAACACAACTAAAAATAATAAAACCTCGTTTCATTATTTTCGCGCATTCTAATAACCTATTATTTAGACAAAAATATAAAATTATTTTAAATATTAAAATAATTATGGAATACTCTAATCAGTCGAATATGCGTGCTGGCCGTTGGGCAAAAGCCCCGAGGCGCGATAATTTGCGCTTTTTATTGGGCAAAAGCACAGTCATTTGTGATTCACATCTCAATAATGATAATAAAAACAAATAAAAACTCTGTTTTTGATCCACAGCACAGACTCCCTATTTCTACAAAATAAACCCCGTTTCACGGCTTAATATTGGTCATTTGCATAATGACTTACACCGACGCCATTTTTATACTGCCCTCTCAAATTAAGGATGGTGATTGATACTTTTTCATTTTTGTATCGCGCCGATACCCATTCAAGGTATACCCAGCCCCTACTGACACACAGAATCTTAATAATGAGGCCTTCGACGGTCGGCGGCATTGCGCCGGCGATCCCAGTCGTAGGCGCGCAGCATTAACGCGGAGAAAGAGTATGGCAATCGAGTCCACATTGGACCAAAAAGGCAGGACCCATGTGCGGTATGTGGTGCTGTTATTTATTTTTATCATTACGGCGGTGAACTATGCCGACCGGGTTACCCTATCGATAGCCGGCACCGCGGTGTCCCACGATCTGGGGCTGGACGTGGTTAACCTGGGCATGATTTTTTCATCGTTCGGCATCGCCTATCTGCTGATGCAAATTCCGGGCGGATGGTTGCTTGACCGGTTTGGTTCGATCAAGGTCTACAGCTACAGTCTGTTTTTCTGGTCGCTGTTCACCCTGCTGCAAGGGTTTGTCGGCGTGCTGTCGGTGCCGATGGCGATTTTTTCGCTGTTTATGCTCCAGTTCCTGTTGGGGTTCGCCGAGGCGCCCGCGTTCCCGGCCAATGCCCGCATTGTCGCCGCATGGTTCCCGGCCAAGGAGCGCGCCACCGCATCGTCGATTTTCAACGCCGCGCAGTATTTCTCCCTGGCGATTTTTTCTCCTTTCCTCGGCTGGCTGGTGTATGCCTGGAGCTGGAAACACGTCTTTACCGTCATGGGCGTGATCGGTTTCATCCTGACGTTCCTGTGGATTAAATTTGTCCATAATCCGTTTGATTCCCCGTACGCCTCGCGCGCCGAACTCGATTACATCGAGCAGGGCGGCGGCGTGGTCAACATGGACAGCAAAAAGGCGAAGGATAACGGTCCCAAATGGCATTACGTCAAACAGTTGCTCACCAGCCGGATGATGCTGGGCATCTTTTTCGGCCAGTATTTCCTTAACACCATTACCTGGTTCTTCCTGACCTGGTTCCCCATCTATCTGGTGCAGGAAAAGGGCATGAGCATCCTGAAGGTGGGCATCATCGCCTCCATTCCGGCGTTATGCGGTTTTGTCGGCGGGATCTCGGGCGGCGTGGTGTCGGATTTCCTGCTCAAGCGCGGCTGTTCCCTGACCTTTGCCCGTAAAGCGCCGATTGTGTTCGGCATGCTGCTCGCATCCAGCATGATCCTGTGCAACTACACCGATAATACGGTACTGGTGGTGGCGCTGATGGCGCTGGCGTTCTTTGGCAAAGGCTTCGGCGCGCTGGGCTGGCCGGTGATTGCGGATACCGCGCCGAAAGAGGTGATCGGCCTGTGCGGCGCCATCTTCAATGTGTTCGGTAATATCGCCTCCATCGTCACCCCGCTGTTGATCGGTTTCCTGGTGAAGAACCTGCATTCGTTTAACAGCGCGCTGATTTTTGTCGGCTGTTCGGCCATTATGTCGATGCTGTGCTACCTGCTGGTGGTGGGTAAAATCCAGCGGCTGGTGCTGAAAGACGTGCCGGCGTAATGTCGCCCTGCGTAATATAGCTCGGGGGATGTTTCGCTTGCGGTAGGGCTATGTTGCCCTGGGAGATGTTTCGCTTGCCATGCGATCGGTATTCATAGGTAGTGCCGGGTGCCGGCAAGCGACCGGAAGGGGCGCACGCGCGCCCCTTCTGGACTTCCCCGCGCCCGGCAGGTCGCGCGTCGCTGCGCGATGCCTTCCGCCGCCTATGCCCCCGTTATGCACCGGCCCGGTTAGCGCTCCCTGCGCTACCGGGCCTTTCGCCGCTCCCGGCGGCTC
>NZ_DASWOM010000046.1:0-33884 GCF_036398755.1 Acerihabitans sp.
TACCGCCTCGGGGCTCCCTGGCGTCCGGCAGGTCGTGCGCCGCTGCGCGGTCCCCGGCATCACACATCACGGCTTTTGGACCGCCCGGTTAGCGCTCCTGGCGCAACCGGGCCGGTGCATAACGGGGGAACTGGCGGCGGAAGGCATCGCGCAGCGACGCGCGACCTGCCGGGCGCGCGGAGGTCAAGGAGGCCGTCGCGGTACGGCCTCCTTGTCGCTTGCCGGCACCCGGCAATACATATAACCACCTAACGCATGGCAAGCGAAATATTCGCCGAGGCAATAAAAACCCCACCGCATGCCGCAAGCGAAACCCCCGTCAAGGCAATAAAAAGCCCACCGCATGCCGCCAACGAAACCCTCGCCAAGGGACCGGCTTATCGGCCGTCGGTTTCCTCAGGCTTATCCCCCGGCCGGGTTAACGACAAACGCTGCCGCGATTTGTTGAAGATTTTCACGCCGTTTTCGCGGCCCGCCCGCCGCGCCCGCCGTTCATCCGGCGGCAGCGCCAGTTCGTCCCGGCAGGCGGCGCTGCAGCAGCCCCGATACCGCTGCGCGCAGGCCGGACATTGGATAAACAGCAGATTGCATCCTTGGTTCAGACAGTTAACATGGGTGTCGCACGACGCACCGCACTGATGGCAGTGGGCAATGACGTCGGGGGTGATGCGCTCGCCCAGGCGCTGGTCGAAGACAAAGTTTTTGCCGGTAAACCTGAGCGGTAACCCCTGCTCCCTGGCGCGCCGGGCGTATTCGATTATGCCCCCCTCCACATGATAAACGTTGGCAAAACCATGATGCCGCATATAGGCGCTGGCCTTTTCACAACGGATGCCGCCGGTGCAATACATAACGATATTTTTGCCTTTATCCTTTTCAAGCATCTCCACCGCCATCGGCAACTGCTCGCGAAAGGTATCCGAGGGGATCTCGATGGCATGCTCGAAATGACCGACCTCATATTCATAGTGGTTGCGCATATCGACAAATAATGTTTGCGGATCGTCCGCCATGTCGTTGACCTGCCCGGCATTCAGGTAATGGCCGACGTCCGACGGATCAAACGTGGGATCGGTAATACCGTCGGCAACGATACGCTCCCGCACCTTCATGCGCAGCACCCAGAAGGATTTACCGTCATCATCCAGGGCGATGTTTAATCTTAGCCCTTCCAGGGCGGCATCCGCGGCATACAGGGCGGATTTAAACGCGGCGAAACGATTTTGCGGCACGCTGACCTGGGCATTGATCCCTTCAGCGGCGATATAAACGCGGCCGAAAACGCTCAGCCCCGTCATCACCTTATAAAGTTCATCACGAAAGGCCTGCGGGTGGGCAATGCGAAAATACTTATAAAAAGAAAGGGTAACGCGCGCCTCGGTTTCGGCCAGCATCAGCGCCCTGAGCTCGTCGTTCGACACACGGTTATGTAACACTGGCATGAGGTACTTTCCTGTCGCTGGGGTAAAAAGCATTTATCGTTGGTTTGGCGGCAATTTAACTTGCTAACGTTAGATCATACCACGGTTATCCCGAGACGAATCGTTGATATAGAGAACATTGTTAACCAGATGTTTATCAAGGTTACTAATAAGAGGCAATGTAATGAGCCAACTTTTTTCCCATTATGCCATCGGCCGGCTCAACCTGGCCAATCGCATCGTGATTGCGCCGATGTGTCAATATTCCGCCGATGAAGGCAAAGCCACCTCCTGGCACCAGATTCACCTGGGACACCTGGCGCTGTCCGGCGCGTCCCTGCTGATCGTGGAAGCCACCGCCGTCGCCCCCGAGGGACGTATATCGCCACGGGATCTCGGTCTTTGGGACGACGAAACCGGCCAGGCCCTGGCCGAGGTGGTGAACAACGTCAGGCGGCATTCATCCATGGCGCTGGGCATTCAATTGGCTCATGCCGGGCGCAAGGCATCGACCCGGGTCCCCTGGGAAGGCGGCGACAATATTTCTCCCGACCAGGGCGGCTGGCAAACGCTTGCGCCGTCCGCCCTGCCCTTCGCGCAAACCGACCATCCGCCGAGCGCCATGACCGACGCCGACATCGAGGAACTGAAAGCCGACTTTGTCGCCGCGGCCCTGCGCGCGCAGCGCATCGGCTTCAACCTGATTGAGCTGCATGCGGCCCATGGCTACCTGCTGCATCAGTTTCTCTCGCCCCTTTCCAACCGGCGCACCGATCAGTACGGCGGCAGCCTGGAAAACCGGCTGCGCCTGACGCTGGAAGTGTTCCAGGCGGTGCGGGCGGCGGTGGCGTCCGACATTCCGGTGGGCGTGCGTATTTCCGGCTCCGATTGGGTGGAGGGAGGATGGGATATCCGGCAATCCATTGCATTGACCAAGGCCCTGCAGGCTTCGGGCTGCGATTATATCCATGTCTCCAGCGGCGGTTTGTCCCCACGACAGACAATCCCGGTCGGTCCCGGATATCAGGTTCCCTTTGCCCGGCAGATTAAAGAGGCCACCGGCATGAATACCATTGCGGTGGGACTTATCACCGAACCTGAGCAGGCGGAAGCCATCGTCGCCACCGGCGACGCGGACATGATTGCCCTGGCGCGCGCCGTACTTTACGATCCGCGCTGGCCGTGGCATGCGGCGGCAAAACTTGGCGCAAAAGTGGACGGACCCAAACAATACTGGCGCTGCGAGCCGCACTCTGTAAAGGATCTTTTTAACAAAGAATAACGCCCCCGCGCGACGTCGCTTACGATTGGTGCAACCCGTGCTCACTTAACAAAATCATGCTTTTTGGTGAGCACTTTATTTCCCCTTTTTGAAAAAGATGCCAGAATTAAATGTATTGATGGCGTAAATACCCTCTTTGGCTGGTCATTGCGCTATTTATAACCACGATGCCGAGACTCTATGACACATATTCCAACTTTTAACCGTTCTTTGCTGCATCCCCGTTATTGGCTAACCTGGATAGGCATCGGCCTGTTATACCTGGTGGTATTATTGCCATATCCCCTGCTCTATCGCCTCGGCACCAGCCTGGGACGATTGTCGATGCATTTTCTCAAGCGCCGCGTCTATATCGCCAAACGCAACCTTGAGCTGTGTTTCCCCACGCTCTCCAGCGCTGAAAGAACGGTGCTGTTAATCAAAAATTTTGAATCCGTCGGCATGGGCCTGATAGAAACCGGCATGGGATGGTTCTGGCCCGACTGGCGCGTCAAGCGTCTGTTTCACGTGTCCGGTCTGGAAAATATCGACCTTGCCCGCACGCATAACAAAGGGGTGTTATTGATCGGACTGCATTTCTTATCCCTGGAACTGGGCGCGCGCATATTCGGCATTTACAATCCCGGCATCGGCGTTTATCGCCCGAACAATAATAAACTACTTGATTGGCTGCAGACCTGGGGGCGCATGCGCTCCAATAAATCGATGCTCGACCGCGCGGATATCAAAGGCATGATCCGCGCCCTGAAAAACGGCGACATTATCTGGTACGCGCCGGATCACGATTACGGTCCGAAAAGCAGTGTTTTCGCGCCGCTGTTTGCCATGGAGCAGGCGGCGACCACATCGGGCACCCATGTACTGGTCAAACTCGCCAAACCGGCGGTTATTCCCTTCGTGCCGCGGCGCTTACCGAATGGCCGGGGCTATGAGCTGCTTATCCTGCCCGATGAGGACGCCCTGCCCGTAGACAGCGACCTGGCCACGGCGACGCATATGAACAAGGTGCTGGAGCAGGCCATTTTGCTGGCCCCCGAACAGTATATGTGGCTGCATCGCCGCTTTAAAACCCGGCCGCCGGGCCAATCGTCGTTATATTGATGGACAACGCGCGCCCGATTGCGCAGCGCCCGTATTCCAGCCGGGGATAACGTTGCCCCAAGCGCCTCCCGGCGCCCAACATTCCCCTGCCGGCATGGTGCAAAACATGCCGCGTAAATTGCCCCATGCCCTGTTTGAGCGCATACTTGGCCGCTATTATGCTTATTCGCGGCGAGAACGCCTTTGTGCCCTGTCAAATTATCTGACCGCCGTTATCTCTCTTATTAGGATGTCATGACGTCGGTACCGGAACCCATCAACTGGAAACGTAATCTCTATATTGCCTGGATCGGCTGTTTTCTCACCGGTGCCGCCTTTAGCCTGATCATGCCTTTTTTGCCGCTTTATATTGAAATGCTCGGCGTCACCGATGCGCGGGAACTCAATATCTGGTCGGGTGCGATATTCAGCATTACCTTTCTGTTTTCAGCCATCGCGTCTCCTTTCTGGGGCGCGCTGGCGGACCGGCGGGGACGTAAACTGATGCTGCTGCGTTCGGCCCTCGGCATGTCGATCGTGATGGTACTGATGGGCATGGCGCAGAATGTGTGGCAGTTTTTAATCCTGCGGGCGCTGCTGGGCCTGTTGGGGGGATTTGTGCCGAACGCCAATGCCCTTATCGCCACCCAGGTACCGCGCAATAAAAGCGGATGGGCGTTGGGCACGCTGTCCACCGGCGCCGTCAGCGGCGCGCTGATTGGTCCGTTGATAGGCGGCCTGCTGGCCGACCATTATGGGCTGCGGCTGGTATTCTTTATTACCGCGCTGGTGCTGTTTATCTGTTTTGTCACCACGCTTATCTATGTGGAAGAGCGCTTCACGCCGGTGTTGAAAAAGGACATGCTGTCGGGCCGGCAGGTATTGGCTTCGCTGAAAAAGCCTCGCCTGGTGCTGAGCCTGTTCGTGACCACCATGATTATCCAGGTGGCGACCGGCTCCATCGCGCCGATCCTGACGCTTTATGTGCGTGAACTGGCGGGCAATATCCAGAACCTGGCGTTTATCAGCGGCCTGATCGCGGCGGTGCCTGGCGTGGCGGCGCTTATCAGCGCGCCGAGGCTTGGGCGGCTGGGGGATAAAATCGGGCCGGAGCGGATTTTAATCGCCATGCTTGGGCTATCGATCGTGCTGCTGATCCCGATGGCATTTGTGCAATCCCCCCTGCAACTGGGCGTGCTGCGTTTTTTGCTGGGGGCCACCGACGGCGCCTTGCTGCCGGCGGTACAGACTTTGCTTATCTATAACTGCACCAATCAGGTGGCCGGCCGGATTTTCAGCTATAACCAGTCTTTCCGCGATGTCGGCAACGTCAGCGGCCCGCTGATCGGCGCCTTCGTCTCCGCCAGCTATGGTTATCGCGCGGTTTTTTGCGTTACCGCGCTGGTGGTGCTTTTTAACGTGGCTTATTCATGGTGGAGTCTGCAATACGGCGCGTCGCGCATGAGGATTCCAGGCGAATAACGCCCGGCGCTTAACGGCTTAAACTTTACCCGTTCATCACGTCCCTGGCATTGATTTACACGTCGTAACCCTCCATTACGCTCACCCTGAGCTCAGTGTCGCCTCATTGTTTTTCACGGCGCCGACGCTTGGACAAAGATTGATCCATTCCGACTTGAAAGTTTCCAGACTGCGACAACAATTACTGTTAGTCCCAGACGGGGCGAGGCGACAGTCAGACCACACCCATGACCACAGGAGAGCCATAATGAGCATGTACGCAACCCTGGAAGAAGCCATCGATATGGCGCGAGAAGAGTTTATTGAATCGTCCCGCGAAACCGGCAACAATGACGAAGACCCTGCGGTACATCAGTTCAGCCTGCAAAAATATATCATGCAGGACGGTGAGATTATGTGGGAAGCGGAGTTTATGGCCGATGAAAATGAGGCCGCCGAGGCGCTGCCGTTTCGCATCGGGGACGCTGCCCAGGCGATTTTTGACGGTGATTTCGACGAAGCGGAACTGCGCGCCGAATGGCAGGAAGAAAATACGCTGCACGAATGGGACGAAGGCGAGTATCAATACGCGCCGCCGCTGGACACCGAGGAGGGACAAACCGCCGCGGACGAGTGGGAGGAGCGTTAAACCTGACCAGCCCGGCTTGCCGCGCCGCGGGCCGGGAAGCCCGCGGGTCGGTGTCTAGCGATAGGGTCCGTGCCGCGCATCCACCGGCAGCAATATCGTGTCCACCACCATGGACAGCGGCAAATCGATGATGGTGATATATTTCCAGGCCGTATCGCGCAAATCCCACTGCACCCCGGGATAATATTGATGGCCATGGCCCTGCCCCGGGAAGGTGCGGCTGATGATGCTGCCGCAACCGGTCAGCAGGAATAAGACCAGCGTAACCAGGCAAAGTCTACCCATGGGCAAGGGGCGTTTCCGATATCATCCGGTCGCGCGGCGCCGCGCGATTTGCGTAGCCGATAACGCCGCCGCGGCAAAAAAAAGCCGCCCTGGAAGACGGCTTATGTCGGCGGGCGGAAGATATCAATTTCCTTTCCAGGCCGGCCAGCTTTCAGGCCGCGACCAGACGCGCAGGTGAAGGCGCGACAGGACCACCGGATCGCTGATAACGGCCAGGCGCTGCGGGCCGCTCATGGCGCCCGGACCGCCCTGCAAGGCCAACTGCACATGCTCTTCGCGCACGCGCTCAACCGCCTGGCTAATGCCGTGCCGCGCGGTGGCCATTCCCACCGCCAGGGCGTTATAGGCCGGGTCGACCACCGCGTGGCGAAAGCCGTCCGCCAATGCCCGCGCCTGGTTGCGCCGCAGGTAGGTTTCCGTATCGACCAGTTCCTTCGGCGGGGAATACTCCTCGGGAATGAGGAACAGGCTGACGCGCTGGCATGCCAGTCCGAGATTGGCCCGACTGGAGAATACCGATACCCAGGGCGACAGGATCAGCGAAAATACGATGGGCGACAGCCACCAGAGGAAACGTAGATCCAGCCAGGCCATGCCGCCGGCCCATACCAGCCCCAGCAGCATCTGCGGGCCATGGCGCACAAAGGATTCGCTCCAGGGCGTCGCGTCATCGTCGCGCTGCGGGGAATTCCACTGTACCGACCAGCCCAGGAAAGCGCTGACCACGAAGACGGTATGGAACAGCATGCGCACCGGGGCCAGAAGCACGGAGAACAGCATCTCCAGCAGCATTGAGCAGAACAGGATCGCCGCCCCGCCATACTCCTTGGCGCCTTTGGCAATAATCAATATGACGCTGAGCAGCTTGGGTAAAAACAGCAGTACCATGGTGGTGGAAAACAGCGCCACCGCCAGCTCCGGCCGCCATTGCGGCCAGACCGGGAACAGCTGGCGCGGCTGCAGGAAATACTGCGGTTCCATCAGGGTGTGCACCACCTGCAGGGCGGTGGACAGCGCCAGGAACATAAACCACAGCGGCGCCGACAGATAGGACATGACGCCGGTCAGGAACACCGCCCGGTGAACCGGGTGCATGCCCTTGACCAGGAATAACCGGAAGTTCATCAGGTTCCCCTGGCACCAGCGCCGGTCCCGCTTAAGCTCGTCCAGCAGGTTGGGCGGCAGTTCCTCGTAGCTGCCCGGCAGATCATAGGCAATCCATACGCCCCAGCCGGCGCGCCGCATCAGCGCCGCTTCGACAAAATCGTGGGACAGAATCGACCCGGCAAAGGACCCCTCGCCCGGCAGCGGCGCCAGGGCGCAATGCTTGATAAATGGCTCGACGCGGATAATGGCGTTATGACCCCAATAATGGGATTCGCCCAATTGCCAGTAATGCAGCCCGGCGGTAAACAGCGGACCGTAAACCCGGGTGGCGAACTGCTGGCAGCGCGCGTACAGCGTATCCATGCCCGACGCTTTCGGCGCGCTCTGGATAATGCCGGCGTTCGGATTGGCCTCCATCAGCCGTACCAGATTGGTCAGGCAACCGCCGCTCATGACGCTATCGGCATCCAGGATTACCATATAGCTGTACTGCTTGCCCCAGCGACGGCAGAAGTCATCGATATTGCCGCTTTTACGTTTTACTCGGCGGCGGCGACGGCGGTAGAATATGCGGCCGAACCCGCCCGTTTCCTGGCAAAGTTCCATCCACGCCTTTTGTTCGGCGATGCAGATATCGGCGTTATAACTGTCGCTCAGGATATAAACGTCGAAATGTTCAATTTGTCCGGTCGCTTCCACGGACTCATAGGTGGCGCGCAGGCCGGCGAATACCCGTTCCACATCCTCGTTACAGATGGGCATGATAAGCGCGGTGCGGTGCTGGGGATCAAGCGGTTCGTCGCCGGTGGTGCTGGCGGAAATACTGTATTTATCGTGGCCGATCAGCAGTTGCAGGAACCCCATCAGGGCGGTCCAGAAACCGGCCGAGACCCAACAGAATAAAATCGCGAACAGGATCAGAATGCCGCTCTGCAGAATATACGGCAGCAGTTGCAACAGCGATCGCAGCCAGTCCTGGTGCAGCATGTCCATGGGATCAATCAACGCCCAGCCCTGGTAGGGGAGAATGGTCTTCATATACCAGGTGGCGATGGCGGTCTGGAATAACGTCAGCGCCAGCAGAATATAGCGGCGTATCGTTCCCACCCGGCGCCAGTTGCCTTCTTCCCGGGCCGCTTCCTGCTTGTGGCGCGGCGCGCGCGTATGTCCGCGCATGGCGTCCCAGTAGCGCACTATGGGGTTGGTCAGCCAGGGTTCGGGAAACATCGGCGTGCGGGTAATGGTGGGCATGGCCTTGATGGCGGCGCGTCCCTGGCTATCCTCCATCAGTACATCCTGGCGGTCGGCGGCTTCCGGCCAGGCCATTTTCAGCCGCGACCTGACCGAGTCCAGCGCCGCGTCGTCTTTCTCTTCCGGAACGCCGATGCCGGTGGCGACGCCTCCGATATCGGCGTGCAGGGATGCGAGGGACTGACTGCCATCCGACGGCACCTGCGCACGCAACGTGCCTTTTTGCTCGGCGGAAAGAGGCAAAGCCTCGATATAATCGAGGCCGGGTTCAGTTAAATTATTCATTGGCAGGTAGCAAATAGCTCCAGGTTTCGGTCAATGTCTTATCGCCGTTCACCAATGCGGCGCGCATCTCGGTGGGTTGTTTTTCATCTTTCACGCGCAGGCGCAGTGTCAGACGCCAGCCGTGCGTCACTGAATTATAGCGGACATTGTTTTCGACCACTTCGGCGTTATCGCCAACGCTTATCTGCGAGGCCACCGGAGCATTGTCGGGAAGATCCCGCAATGGCTGTCCGACAAAATCCACCTGGAAGGCGGTAGTGCCGTCCGGCTGGCGAATCAGGTTGGACTGCTTGACATCCCCGGCGGAACGCAGGGTCTGTTTCACATAGGCGAACTCGGGGGTGTGGATTTTATCCTCGTCGCGCGAAAAGTGCATCCGATAGGCGATATCGAATGGCTTGCCGACTTCCGGCAATTTTTCCGGCGTCCAGAATGCCACGATATTGTCATTGGTTTCGTCGGCGGTGGGAATTTCCACCAGTTCGACGTGGCCCTTGCCCCAGTCGCCGCTCGGCTCTATCCACCCGCTGGGGCGAAGATCGTAGCGATCGTCCAGATCTTCATATTCGGCGAAAGAACGGCCACGCTGCAATAAACCGAAGCCACGCGGATTTTCCACCTGGAAAGTGCTGACGGACAAATGTTTGGGATTGTTCAGCGGACGCCAGATCCACTCACCGTTACCGGCATGGATGGACAAGCCGTTGGAATCATGCAGCGCCGGACGATAGTTCATGGTCGGCGAAGGCTGGTTCGGTCCAAATAAAAACATGCTGGTCAACGGCGCCAGGCCCAGCTTGCCCACTTTATCACGCAGGAAAACCTTGGCCTGCACATCCACGCTGGTATCGCGTCCCGGATAGATAACAAACCGGTAAGCGCCGGTGGCGCGCGGTGAATCCAACAGGGCGTAAAGCACCAGGTGCTTATCGTTCGCCTGCGGTCGTTCAATCCAGAACTCACGAAAACGCGGGAATTCCTCGCCCGACGGCAACGCGGTATCGATGGCCAGACCGCGCGCGGAAAGCCCGTATACCTGCCCTTTGCCGATAACGCGGAAATAGCTGGCGCCAAGCATGCTGGCGATTTCATCGCTCTTGTCGGCCTTATTGACCGGGTAGAGGATCTTGAATCCGGCGAAACCCAGGTTCTTCACCAGTTCGGGATCGTGATTCACCGAACCAAAGGTAAACAGGTCCGGGGTATATTTAATCTCGGTGACGGCGTTGGTCGTCACTTCGTTGATTTTTACCGGCGTGTCGAAATACATCCCCTGATGGTAAAATTCCAGCTTGAACGGGGTCTGCTGATCGTGCCAGTAAGACTTTTCATGGTTGAATTGTATCTGCTGGTAATCAGCAAATTTCATTTCACGGAATTGAGAAGGCAAATTGCTTTTGGGTGCCTCATAACCTTTACCAGCCAGTTCCTGCGCTTGTTTAGCCACATCGTCAATAGAAAATGCCCATGAAGGCAAAGCGTATAACGACAACAACACCGTTGCTCCCAGCAAACGGAGACTCGCTTTGGGTAACTTGACGAAAAATGTATTATTTGGCACATCCCCCCCTATGCGTGTGCTCTTAATCATTCAAAGCAATTTTAATTGATAAATCACTTCTCGGACAGCACGGTACGGCGATCGTTCCTCACATTTCCCTTACCGGCCCGGCGTTTAATCGCCTGGCTATAAAACAATCTCGTCCACCGGTAAAAGATAGTCTAAAACCGCAAATTCCAACAATCGGTACCGCCCGCTGATTTTACCTGACCCATCAGCGGGGGGTTAATCATTTTTGACGGAAACCCAAAGTTATTAAAAAAACAGCTCATTAATGGCGCGGCGGCCCCTCTTGGCAGCGAAAATACGCGGGCGGCGTAACGACCCGACCGCCGCGGTTCAGGGAATTATTTTATTTCACCGTTTTTCTAGGAAAAATCTTATTACATTGTTTTATTCACATTGTCCGTTTTTTTGCCTGCCGATTATAATAACCAGTCCACCGGCAAATGATAAAGCGCGCGAATAAGCCAGCGCTCCACTATATTGGTGGCGGGCTCCCGCCGGTGAATCACCTCGCGTTCGTCCTGATATTCGCGCCAATACATTTTGCCCTGTTCGTCGAGGCAAACCTGGTACGCATTCTGGCGCAGGGTGCCGATAAATAGCCGATGAATGGTCTCGGCCAGCTCTTCACTGCCGATAACAAAGCCCATTTCGGTATTAAGCATGGCGGAGCGGGGATCAAAATTAAAGGATCCGACAAAGACTTCGCGGCTGTCGACGCTGAACGTCTTGGCATGCAGGCTGGAGCCGGACTTACCGGTAAGGCCCCGATCCCGCGGCTGATGCAGCTCGGTACTGTTGCGTTTCAGTTCGTATAGCTCAATGCCGTGGGTCAGCAACACCCTGCGCCATTTGGCATAACCGGCATGCACTATCGCCACGTCGTTGGCGTTCAGGGAATTGGTCAATACCGCTATTTTCACGCCTTTGGCGGCGAGGGCGGCCAGCTGTTCCACCCCGGCCCGGGTGGGCACGAAATAGGGCGAAATAATATCCAGGCGTTGCAGCGGTTCATCAATAACGCTTTTTATCCGGCTGGTGAGCAGGCCATGATCGGCAACCTGCCCCAGCGCTTTGGCCGGATCGTCGCTGAGCAGCCGCGTCCTGGCCCAGATAAACGGCAGGCTGCCGGCCTGCAGCTGGACAAAAAAATCCGCCCGCTCCAGCCGTTTGACATAACGTTCGGCATGGGGATTTAAACTGACCTGCCCCATCATGCTGCTGATGCTGTTCTTGCCGCCCAGGCGGGAAGGACGCACCGCCCGCGAGAGCGGACAGACCGAGCGGCAATCCCAATAGCGCTGGAAATCACGCCCCACCTGTTCCACCACCGGACCTATCGCCAGCACGTCGAGGTCGGTAAACAACTGATCGCCCCCGGCGCTGAAATAGGCGTCGCCCACGTTGCGCCCGCCGATGATCGTGGCCTGGTTATCGACGGTAAAGCTTTTATTATGCATGCGCCGGTTAAGGCGCGAAAAATCAGTCAGGTAAGAAAATGCCCGCACCGTACGGGTCTGGAAAGCGTTAAACAGGCGGACTTCGATGTTCGGATGCTGGTCCAGCGCCAGTAAAATCCTGTCCAGGCCGCGGGTATTGTTATCATCGAGCAGCAGCCGCACCTTGACCCCGCGATCGGCCGCGCGCTGCACCACGCTGTACAACAGCATGCCGGACATGTCTTTATTCCAGATATAATATTGCAGGTCCAGGGTCTGCTCGGCCAGGTCGGCAAGCTTCATGCGCGCGGCAAAAGCATCCAGGCCGTCCGACAGCGGATAGATGCCGGATTGTTCGGGATGGACGTGCGTCAGGCGTGAAATCGCCTGCCCGATACGCCCGTTAAGTCGCTGCATAAATAAAGCCCGAAGAAAAAGTGGAGGCCATAGTACCCCAAGTCAGTATAAAGGAAGACCTTTCATCATAGCCTCGTCTCGCGCAATTGCCCGCTGGGGCGATAATAATGGCGCTGGCGCGGCCGTAAAGTTTGTAATGGGTGTCGCAAAGTAGGCGATAGCCAGAACCTAATCGATCGTAACCTGTCTACTTTAAATGATATGTCGTACAGCCTGGGCAGGTAAAGGCTGTCATCGAAAGGGGAAAGCCCGATGCAAGATCAAATCAGCCATGCAATATCCCCCATGCATAAACCGTCGCTATTCCAAAGTTTCCTGCAGGGGGGCTTCGACTGCTCGACCGAGGTGCGCGGGGATGGGCGCCGGCTGGACCTGATTCTCTCCAGCGGCCATGAGATGCTGGCGGCAAAAGACTATGCGCAGCTGGCGGAACAACAGCTCACCACGGTACGCGACGGCCTGCGCTGGCATCTGATCGAGCCGGCGCCCGGCCAGTATGACTGGTCGAGCTTTCTGCCGATGCTGCACGCCGCGCAGGTAAACCACGTCCAGGTCATCTGGGATCTGTGCCATTACGGCTGGCCGGATCATATCGACGTGTGGCAACCCGAATTTATCGAGCGCTTTGCGCTTTTTGCCGGCGCTGTGGCCGCGCGGGTTCGCGACGAAGGCATCACGGCGCCCTGCTATACGCCGATCAACGCCATCTCGTTTCTGGCCTGGGCCGGCGGCGACATGGCGCACATTCAGCCCATGGCCGCCAACAAAGGCAAGGCGCTGAAAATTCAGTTGGTCAAGGCGACCCTGGCCGCCATTAACGCCATTCGCGCGGTGGATGGTTCGGCCCGCTTCCTCCAGCCTGAACCGGTGGTGCATATCAATGCGCCGGAGGGTATGCCCGAGAAAGAACAGGATGCGGAAACGCTGCGGCTGGCCCAGTTTGACGTTTGGGACATGCTCAGCGGCACGCTGCAGCCGGAGCTTGGCGGCAGCCCCGATTACCTGGATATCCTGGGCGTTAATTACCGGCCCGGGAATCAATGGTTCCACCAGGGCGGCGCCATCGACGTCGATGACAGCCACTATCGTCCTTTTGCCGCCATACTGCGCGAAATATCCAGCCGTTACCAACGGCCGCTGCTTATCGCCGAAACCGGCGCGCAAAGCGATATGCGCGTGCCCTGGATGCGCTATATCTTCGAGCAAACCGTGCTGGCCATGAAAAACAACGTGGCGGTGGAGGGCATATGTATCTATCCGGTAGCGGATTACCGCAGTTGGAGCGGCGACAAACATCAGCCGTTCGGCCTGCTGGGCATGCAGGATGTCAACGGCTGCCGTTCACTCTATGAACCTCTGGCGCTGGAAATCCGCAGCCAGCAGATACGCCTGAAGGGGCTTCTTGAAGACGGTCTGCCTGATGAGCGGGCCATGCCGGCATGATGGCCGGGCAAACGCGCCATGCCGCCGGCATGGCGTCGGGGACGGGCGCTTAAAGCGGGGATTCCGGCCGCTGGTCATAACAGCTGCCAACGGCCACCTCGGGATTATGTCTGACGTCGTAAAAATAGGCGATGCCAAAAAGTACCGACACAACGATCAATACCGAGATTAACAGCCCGATGATGGCGATCAGTTTGGTATCGTCCAGCCTGCTGTTTTCCATGTCTGCCCCCTCCTTAGCCTCTCCAGCTCAGATAATCCAGAGCGTTACCGCCATCATAAAACTGATAAGCGCACCCGCGGCGACGGCGAGCACCGCAATCGCGAACTGCGCGTCGTTCAGCGTTTCACGATACGCCTTGGCGCGATGAATATAATGGCTATTTTTCACGCAGATGTTTTCTACAAAATATCAACAAAAGTACGTGCCGCGCGGTTGGCGGCAAGGCGCTTATAAAATAGGCGAATCCATGGCGCGATGCAAGCGCCCATGGCCGCGTCCCCGCGCAATGACCCCGGGGTTGCGCCGTGGCGCAACCCCGGGGATGGCGGACGCTAACAGACGCCGAAGTCGCCGTCTTCCTTATACAACGATAGCTCTTCCGGTTTGAACTGTTTCGCGTTTTCCTCGCCGGAATCCATCATGCCGCAAAACACGATGCCGTTTTCAACCTTCACCACGCTCATTGCCGGTCCGCCTTTGATCGGCTGGACTATGTCGCCGGTTTCGAAAGCCATGTTACTCTCCTTGCCCGAAGGCGGTTATAGGCCAGGTCAGGGATTTGCCTGGCCCGGCAGGTATCGGTATCCGCCGGTACGTGACCGGCTCGGCCGTCACCACGCCGATAACAATCATGGTAAAGCATCCGCGGGCCAACTGTCATTTTTCCATTAACCGCCGGTCGGGAAGCCTGGTGGCCGCGGGTCGGGAAAAGGCCCCAAAGGTTAATGAAACTGCATAAGATCCCGGTGATGCGCATTATTGGCAAAACGCGCGTCAACCGGGCCTAAACCCGCCATGAGGCCTGCCGTGGCTCTTGCTTCCCCATAGCCGGGTTATTCTTTTTTTTTATATGAATGTTTTTGCTGTTAATTTTTTAATGACAAGTTGTTTAATTAGCCTGATACTTAACGCCTGTTTATTATTATCCGGTGATGCAGTGGGCCAGCAGCCCGCCGCATAACGCAGCGGTAACTGACACTGGCAGCGCCATGACCAAGAAGAATAAGTACTCAACCGATTTCGCCAATGCCATACTTGATGAACAGGGTTTGGCGCGCCATTCAGGCTGGATTGTCGCTTACTGCACCCACCCGGTAACGCGGGAATATCTTTGCGCCACCGTGGAATACCTGTGCGCAGGCGTAGGCCTTCCCGCCTTTAGCTACCGGGATAAACCGGTGCTGCCCGCGGCAAACATGGCATTGGTGCGATCGCTGGATGGCCGGCAATGGGAAGCGGTGTCTGATTTACGTGGCCAGAACGCCTATCGTATCAGCGACGGCGGAATGCTCCGTATCGACTTCCTGGATGCGTTGCCCTCGTCAATGACGCTCAGCGTGCCGCAAGCCGCGACCGATTTCTGGAATGGTGAATCCTGGGTTGATTTAGGCCTTATCAACGGCCATCCCACCATAAAGACCATCACCTGATTTTTTCGTTTATCCTCCGGCCCGCCGCGGCGTACTCGATAAACCTCATGAATAACCTTATCTACCTGGTCACGCTAAACCGTGCCAGGGTCTCCTCATCCAGCTGATAGTATTCTCCTTTCAGTTCAGCGCACAGCTTACTCATAAACGTCACCAGGTAATCAATATTATAGGCCGCCATCCGTCGTCCCATCTCGGTTTGCATGCTGTCGGCCAAGGTGAGCAATTTGGTCTGGAAATGATCGAAAGTATAGTTGGCATCATCAAGCGGACGGTGCAGGGCCAGCGGATCCTCCGCATGGAACAGGCCGCGGCCCAATTGTCCCGCCACATGAAATACGCGCGCCAGGCCAATAGCGCCCAGCGATTCAAGCCGATCGGCGTCCTGGACGATTTTTGCCTCCAGCGTTTCGGGAGGAATGCCGGCGCTAAAGCTATGGGCCTCGATGGCATGGCCCACGCCAGGATAAGCGCTGGCGGGAAAGTCCGGAAAATGCTGGGCCAGGATCCTTATGGTTTCCTTAGCGGCGCGCCTCGACGCCAGATGACGATCCGGATGGTTTTTCGGCAGGTTGACCACATCATGAAAATAGCAGGCTGTTAAAACGGTTAATTGATCGGCCGCCGACAAATGCATTATTTTTTGGGCGGTATGCCAAACGCGGCTGAAATGGGCAAGATCGTGCGCTTTATCGTCCTGCGGAAAATGCTGCTCCAGATACTCTTTAAACCGACGTTCCCATTCGTGCAGTTCCATACTCATCTCCTGCCGGCTGTTAGCCGCTTATTGTATCCCGTGCCGCGCATCAAGCATAACGCGCAATGAAAACGGACGGAAGGGGGTACGGCGACCCCCTCATTCGCGCGCCGACAGCGCCGTGGCGATAAAACGTCCCGCCAACGCCACCCCTTCCGTGTTCAGGCTATGGCCGAGACCGGGCAGGATATGGGATGTCGCCGCCACCCCAAGCCTTTGCAAGGTCAGCGCGGCGCGCTCGGTTTCGCCTGGCGGGATCACCGGATCCCGGGCGCCATGGACCAGCAGCACCGGCAAATCCGCGGGCGGCGTCAACGGCGCGGGCGATGATAGCCGGCCCGAAAACGCCACCACTCCCGCCAGCGCCCAGCGTCCAGACACCACGGCGTCCAACGCCATGATGGAACCCTGGGAAAAACCCACCAGCACCACCCGTTCCGGCCGTCCCGCCAGGCCATGCTCAGCCATGAGCCGGTTAAGGGTGGCGTCGAAGGCGGTTCTGGCCGCCGCTACCCGCTGCGGACGGTTCTGTTCCGTTACACCGGTAATGCTGAACCATTGGCGCCCGACCCCCTGCTCGAAAGGAAAAGGCGCATCCGGTGCCGAAAAGCCGGTTTCCGGCAGATCCGGCCGCCAAATGTCGCCCAATGGCGCCAGATCGCCGCCGCTACTGCCCACGCCGTGCAGCATGATAACCAGATGTCGACTCATGCGTAACTCTCCCCTGTTATTTTTAACGCGCGATAGAATAACAATCCTGGCCGTGTTGTGCACCGCGTTGCCGCGAAACCAGGACCTGGCCGCCGGCCTGCCGCCCTGCTCGACGATAGCAAGCCGTCGTACCCAAGGTTACACATATTATTTCCCTCTTTGACCATTGTGAACATATAATGCCCATCCGGTCATCCGCGAGCCGGAACAAACTTTCCAATTACTGCCTGTGTGGCGATAACATCTGACTAACTATGAAAATGAATATGCGTGCAATCTATACGGTAATTCTGGCAATGGCTGCCTTCAGCCAATCAGCCTTAGCCGTGGTATACCCTCTGCCGGCCGGCACCAGCCGCCTGATAGGGGAAAATCTGGAAATAGCCATTCCCCAGGACAGCAAATTACCGCTGGAGCATTTTGCCGCACAGTTCCAAATGGGCCTGAGCAATATGATCGAGGCCAATCCGGGCGTCGACCCTTTCCTGCCGCTGCCCGGCAGCAAGCTGATTATTCCCCATCAGTTGATTTTGCCCGATACGCCGCATGAAGGCATCGTGGTTAACAGCGCGGAAATGCGTCTTTATTACTACCCGAAGGGAACCAATACGGTGGTCGTATTGCCCATCGGTATCGGTGAACTGGGCAAAGATACCCCGGTCAACTGGCTGACCAGCGTCCAACGCAAGAAAAATGGCCCCACCTGGACCCCGACCAAAGCGATGCATGCGGAATACGCGGCGCGCGGCGAATCATTACCCGAGGTCTTCCCGGCCGGTCCGGATAACCCGATGGGGCTTTATGCGCTCTATGTCGGCCGCCTGTATGCCATCCACGGCACCAATGCCAATTTCGGCATCGGCCTGCGCGTGAGCCACGGCTGCGTGCGTCTGCGCGCCGACGATATCAAATATCTGTTCGATCATGTCCCGGTGGGCACCCGCGTGCAGTTTATCGACGAACCGGTTAAAGCCACGGTCGAGCCTGACGGCACGCGTTATCTCGAAGTGCATAACCCGTTGTCCTCCACCGAAGAACAGTTTAATTCCAATGAACAGGTGCCCATTACCCTACCGGTAAGCGTGAGCAAAGTGCTGGCCGACCAGATAATCAACCAGGATCTGGTCAATGTCGCCCTGCAAAATCGCTCAGGCATCCCGGTAAATGTGTCGGCCGCCGCAGCCACCCCACCGGTGGTGATGCCTGTCGCCGCGCCGGTTGGCAATGCCCCGGCGGCAGCGCCGGACTCCGCTCAGGGATCCGGCGCCCCGGCCTCCGCCGAGCCGGTAACGGCGCCCGCCGCCCAGCCTGAGCCCGTGGCCGCGCCTGATGGCAACAGCCAGGCCATCGCCCCCGATTCAGCCGCGGCGACCACGGCCGCTCCGGCCGATCAAACCCAGCAAACCGGCACGGTCAATTAAACCGTCACCGCGTAAAGCCCCGGCATGGAAGCCGGGTCCCCACGTCTCCTTGCCACTGCGCAAAACCCCTGCCATTTACCCTAGCCAGCACGCCTCTGCCGACGTTAATGAAACCTGCGCGAAATGAAAACAAAGTCATTACATCTAATCACGATCACCAATAAATTTATTTTATATATATACGTATTATCATTAGCCGGGTGCAGGATAATCCCGCCGACGTGGCAAACCCCGGTTAACGCCCGGGGTTTGCGCCAGTAATGACAGTTCACACAGGACACCATTCACTCCGGTTATAATTATTATAATCGATGCTATAAATATATTAGTTTTATTTAATCTGATGAAGGGTAGTAAAAACAAATCATTAATAATATAAATCCAGGGATAATATGAATCATGCATTTAATTACTCGCTCTAATGTAATTAATATTCGTGACCCCGATTCCAATTAATAAAAAAATATTGCATTGCGATGATAAACAAACCAAATCATCATGAAATAAGTATTGTTATCACGGTATGATGATAGCTTATTCGGTAAGGTATTCTTGCGTCCTCATTTAAAACGCAGCGTCACCCTGCCCGTGTAAGCTCACTCTCATATCATTCAGCCGTTGGGATTATCCTGGCTACAGGAGTTAATAATGCAAACCGATATGCCGCAATCAGCCGAACCAGCACGCCGCACAGTATTAAAACGCGCCGCGGGCCTTTCCGTATTGGGAATAGCGGGCGTCATAGGCTTGGGCTCGCCTTCACTTACTTATGCGGCGGCATTGAGTAAGGAAGATCGGGATAAGATGACCCCAGATCAAATAATCGAGGGATTCAAGCAAGGCAATATCCGTTTCCAAACGGGGAAAGCGCACCATCATGATTACCTGGCGCAAAAGCGCGCCAGCGCGTCGGGGCAGTACCCGTCGGCGGTCATCCTCAGCTGCATCGATTCGCGCGCGCCGGCGGAGATAATCCTTGATACCGGTATAGGCGAAGCCTTTAATAGCAGGATCGCGGGCAATATTTCCAACGCCGATATTCTCGGCAGCCTTGAATTCGCCTGTGCCGCCGCCGGCGCCAAGGTGATATTGGTCATGGGGCATACTGCCTGCGGCGCGGTAAAAGGCGCTATTGATAACGTAGAATTGGGTAATCTGACCGGCCTGTTGAATAAAATAAAACCGGCCATTGATAAAACCGAATACACCAAGGAAAGGGTGAGCAGTAACAATGAGTTTGTCGATGCGGTAGCGGCAACCAATGTCAAACTCACCATCGAGGAAATACGGAAAAGCGATATTCTGAATAAACTTGAATCCGACGGTAAAATCAAAATCATCGGTTCCATGTACCATCTGGATGGCGGAAAGGTAGACTTTTTCGCCTAGCCTGACAGGCTCGCGGCCCAGGACGGGCCGTGGGCCGCTCCCCGCATTCCCCCTGTAGAAAAATAATATTATCTATTATACCATCGCAAAAATTGTCCCGACTCACCATTACAACCGCTCATCATTAATAGTCAAATAGTACTATATAAATTAATATTCCCTGGTCGCTGATTCTGTACGTGCTACCGGCACATCAATGATTAGACCATTAATTAATCATATTATTGAAAAGACAAAAAAATAATGATTAAAATACTGGTTATGAGGTCATGTTTAATAAGTATTTAATGATCATATGCGATTGTCTTATCGCATTCCTTTGTTTTATTTTGGTTTCCTACTGATTCCTTTGGCGTACGGGCATTTATGCCCGTTTTTTTTACTGCCCTATCACTCTACAGGCCATTAACCCCTGTGAATGGATGCCGCAAGCGTGCGTTGAGTCTACGCCCAACTAATGTATGACAAATTGAGTAATTGTGATTAACATCACAATTCATCATCATTGCTGCTCATAAAATAGTGACAGACATCACAATTGAACCAAGGAAAAATGATGGACGTTACTCAAAAGACTGATGACATCTTATTGCGCATCTGCTGGCTGTTGGTATTGGGCGGCATTATATTTGGCGGTATATTGTTTAAAATGTATTGGTGAGTTGTTAATAGAAAGACCTTCTGCGTTAAGGGCCGTACCCGTCTGGCCCGGCCCATCCGGCCTTCGATATTTGACAACATACCACCCGCGGCATATCCAGCATAAGTGCTATGATTTAATCATTGTCACTTGCCTGGATTTACGATGAAGTTAATCTTCCTCCCCTTCGCATTAAGCCTGCTGCTGTTAACGGGCTGTAGCGCGGGCTCCCTGTTCAGAATCATTCCCGCGGACACCGATGTCTGCCCCCATGGCCACAATGTGTTTACCAACCAATGCAATCCATAGGATTATCATTTATCACATCTTCCCGGCATTTCCAAACCGGCATGCCCTTTTCAGGCCGCAACGCGCGGATATCGCGCAGGCGGGTTGCCTCACGCGGACTTTCCAGCGGCGCGTACATCATGCGTCCGTAGTGACATTAGCGCGTAATGGCCACATAATCTGGAATTGTCATATTTTTCCTGAATATTTTCAATCTTCAACCCGCTGTGCCGATATAACAGAGAATTCATTCACGAAAGGTCATGATGATGGCATACATTGGATTGCTGATTACCGGGCTGGGGATCGCGTTTTTTCTGCTTGGCATAGTGATTTACCGCAGAATATTTATCATTGGCCAATATGAGGCATACGAATTTATCGATAAGCGGACAAATCATGTCACTCTTCATATGAAGCCCTCATCCATTCCCACCACGCCACAGCAAACGATACGATTGGTTAAATCATTCATCAGGACACTGGATTATTTGCATAGTAACAACTATACGCAGGTCAGTTTTTGCACACATTTGCTTAATGAAAGACGCATTAAGGCATTGAGCCGGGTGTTAAAAAAACATGGGTATTTTATCAGCCACAGGTTTCGGCTCAAAACCCCCAGACGGCATCGACGCATCACCTTCTGGACAACGCTGCTCTATGGCGGGAAAAAGATAAAGGTCGCCGACATGTCATGGGACATGACCATACGGCTGAGGTAACCGCCCCCACCCGGTCCCCGGGTGTAGCCATCAACCTCCGATGGGCCTGCCGTATAGGCGATTCGCCAGCCGGCAATTGTGGCGAACGGCCATTGCCGCCAGCCTGTTGGCTATTTTGGTAAATAAGTCACAGCATATTGCTCGTTAATCAACCATGATACAGGAAACTGATGTCGGGGGAGATAACGGCTATGCAAGTCAAATTTGATTGGCATATGTTTATGCTGGGTTTATTCACGCTTTGCGTCCTTATTGCCCTGGCGGTAGGCTGACATCAGGTTGGCCAACCGGGTATGCATACCCCCTGCCCGGCGGCGCAATCACTCCTCATGCGGCATGTCCGGTTCCGTGTACGCCGGTTCAGCGTATGTGCCGGCGGCCGCCGTTTATCCGGATAGAAGACATAGCCTGCACGTTTTACTCTCTGATGTAATATCATATGCCTACCGTCGGCGCTCACTGCCTGGTTGCATCGTTATAGTGCTAAAACAAACCATCCACCATCCGGTTAACAATGAAAAAAACATTGCTAACATGAAAAGGCGTACAGGAGCCTCCATGCGCATAACACCCCTTTTGACCCTGTTTTTCGCGTTTACCCTTTCCGCATGCAGCGGCGCGGAAAAGCCCTCTTCGCCGCAAAATGCGGCTAAACCGCTTCCCGTTGACGACACCTGTATGTCCACCGGCTTCAGAAACCTGATAGGCAAACCCGTAACCGTCCTGGACGGCATGCGCTTTTCAATGCCCATGCGCCTTATCAAACCCGGTCAGGGCGTCACCATGGACTACAATCCGAAGAGGTTGAATTTTACCGCTAACGAGCAAGGCATCATCACCGGTCTCCATTGCTCCTGATCCCTTCCCGCGGGCGGCCTGGCGTTGATTCTTTGCTTATAGCCGCCGGCGAAAGCAGGTTGCTACTTTTAGTCTGCTGTTCATCACTTCGCTATCACCACCGGCAATTCTTGGTATTGCGTGGTGTAGCGCGGTGAAAGCAAGGCCCGCTTCATCCGCCATGCCTGCTGAATGCCCTGCCCGGCAAACCATATCTTTCCTTTGCCTGAGTGGTTGATGCCGTCCAGAACCCGCATCAGCGCTTCGCCGTTGGCCGCAGGCTTGAATTCATCAAACAGCGCCAATTGCGCGACGCCAATGTTAAAAAAATCCCCGAGCATCACCCCGGCTTTCTGGTAACGCATCCCCGGCCTGAATATCCGATCCAGGCAATCCATCGCCACCCGGATAATATCCCGCGTGTCATTACTGGGAATGGTGAGGCTGCCGGTCGCCAGGTTGCCGTAATAAGGTTCGTCCGGGGCAAAAGGACTGGTCTTGATAAAGACAGAGATTTTTTTGCAATACTGGCGTTCGCCGCGCAGCTTCTGTGCCGCGCGTTCAGCATAAGCGCAAACGGCCTCTCTCACGCTCTGATACGTGGTCGCCCGCTCGCCAAAGGATCGGGAGCTGATGATTTCCTGCTTGATCGGCGCGAGTTCCTCCAGGGCCAGACATGATTCGCCATTCAGTTCCCGCAGGGTACGTTCCAGCACCACGCTGAAATGTTTGCGAATGAACGGCGGGTGGCTATCGGCCAATTGCAGGGTGGTAAAAATACCCATGCCGTTAAGTTTTTTCGCTATCCGCCGGCCAACGCCCCACACCTCCTCCACCGGCATCAGCGCCATAAGTTTACGCTGGCGCTGCGGCGAGGAAAGGTCCACCACGCCGCCGGTTTTGCTCCACTGTTTAGCCGCATGGTTGGCAAGCTTCGCCAATGTCTTGGTCGGGGCAATCCCTACCCCGACGGTAAGCTTGGCACGCTTTTTTACCCGCTCCCTGACATCGCGGCCAAATTGCTCCAGGCTGATGCAATTGCTGACGCCGGACAGGTCCATAAAGGCTTCATCTATCGAATAGATTTCAATTGACGGCGCCATTTCTTCAAGCGTCGTCATAACCCGGTTGGACATATCCGCATACAGCGCGTAGTTGCTGGAAAACACATGCACACGGTGTTTTCTGACGATGTCCTTAATCTCGAAAAAGGGGTTGCCGGTTTTGAAACCTAATTTTTTCGCCTCAGCCGAGCGGGCTATCACGCACCCATCATTGTTGCTTAACACAATAACCGGCTTTCCTTTCAAGTCGGGGCGAAAAACCGTTTCGCAGGAGGCGTAAAACGAATTCACATCCGCCAGGGCAAACATGATCAGGGCGCCGCGTGGATGATAAAGGTCACCACACCGAAAATCTCAACGTTATCATCGACACGGATAGGAATGGATTGATACGCGGCGTTCATGGGCAGCAGGCGCGGCGTTGGCGTCAGTTGCAGTTGCTTGACGGTAAACTCGCCGTCTATGGCGGCAATGACTATTTGGCCATGCTTCGCCGTCAGGGCGCTGTCGACAACCAGCATATCCCCTTCGTTGATGAAACCTTCAATCATTGATTCACCGGTCACCCGCACAAAATAGGTCGCGGCGGGATGATTAACGCATAACTCATTCAAATCTATTCGGTTTTCAATATAGTCCTGTGCGGGGCTGGGAAAGCCGGCCTGCACGCTTTCCGCAAATAACGGGAGTGGGATAACGTCTGCAAGCTCAACTGCGCGGAAAAAAATCATCACCAGATACTCAATGTTTAATAAAACTGTTGTTTTGTACAGTATAAGCTTAGATTAATGAGCTTGGAAAGCAGCGAAGCGGCAGATCGGGTTAGTCCCTTGAAGGCAGTGAAAATTTAGTTTAGCGAGCCGCTTTATCAAATAGCAGAACTGATGGGTTCCCGTGATAACGGCCTTATCGCGGTGTTCGCGATTTCCGCGCGGATCTCACCCAAAGGAATAACAGGCATGGTTTGTGGCGAGGGCACGGTCATGGATGGTTGCATTGCCGCTGCGGTATGCATGCCGCTATCGTTAAATAATATTAAAGTGATTTGGTTAGCTATAAGCCCATACTGATGAATCCATGCGCATATGGCACAGAGGGATCGGCAAAAATAGTGCGCAATAAGTGAGGGCGGTCGCTTTATAGCCGTTTCCGGGTTCCGGCCGCCAATCGCGGGCATAAAACAATGCCTGCATCAAACCCTTCGTAAAATGGCCTGGAGCTAAAATCTCATATGTGACAAGGGCTTCACTCTTCTTTAGGCCACCTTTCGGGGTTACGGCTTCGTGGCTGGCAGCCACATAAGAGCGTCGCAGCAGAAAGCCGGGGCGCGCTGCGTCGGGGCGATCATCCAGTTCGGCCGCCGCCGGGCGAAGCTGCGTAGCATCGCCGACGGTTTCGATTGGAACGCGCGCAGGGCAAGCATGCAGTACATCCAGGCGCGTTGCGTTTAATCGTATCCAGCCGAGTCGTCGACCTTGCCCTTGAATACGTTGTAGCTGCACAGGGTGTAGATCAGCATGAGCGGAAAGATGAATAGACCCGCCCCCCAGAACATGAACTTCAGACTCGACATCGGCGCCGCCGCCTGGGCAATCGTCATGGCGAAGGGCACCATGTATGGCCAAAATGAGATCGCGAACATGGCGTAGGCGCAGACGAACAGCAGGACGATTGCCCTAAACGGCCGCGTGTCGCTGTCTCGCCGAACACCGACGAAGACATCAGCAATGGCACACAACGCGACGAGCGCAACCAGGAGCAGGGCCGGACGGTCGACCCAGCGTTGCATGACCGCCAGGTTCGAGAGGAGCGAATGCACGAATAAGGCGGCCAGCAGGATCAACACCGTCACCGACAGACGAGGGGTCAACCGCAACGCGGCTTCGCGCGTTTCTCCTTCGCACTTCCTCGCGATCCATCCCGCGCCCAGCAACGCATAGCCTGCACACAGGGCGACGCCACTAAGCGCAGAAAAACCGCTCAACCAGGTCATGTCGTTACCGAGGAAACGGCCATTAGTCACTGGCAGTCCCTGCGCCAGTGCACCGACCATCGCGCCCTGCATGAAGGCGGCGCAGAGCGACCCGAGGACGAAGCCGATGTCCCATATGCGGCGCGTGCGCTGCGCATGAACACGAAACTCGAATGCGACGCCGCGAAATATCAGCCCGGCGAGCATCACGGTTACAGGTAGGTAGAACGCGGAAAGAAGCGCGGCATAGGCCGGCGGAAAAGCGCCCCAAAGCACCACGCCCGCAACGATCAACCATGTTTCGTTGCCGTCCCAGATGGGTGAGACGGAGGCCAGCATGTGCCGGCGCTTGTTTTCGTCCCGCGTGAAGCCGAAGAGCATCCCTACGCCAAGATCGAAGCCATCGAGGACGACGTAGATCAGCATGCTGACAGCCAGAATAATTGACCAGTAAGTTATCATTTTCTTGTCCATTCATGAAGGATCAATGGCGGCCTCAGCCGCGGAGCTTGTCGCCGGCGCCGATGGACAGAGGCCGGTTGGGCAGCGCGGATGGCGGCTGATCCGAGGAGATCGACGCAGGACCATGGCGCAGCAGCTTGTAGACGTAGTAGGTGCCAAACGCGAAGATGAAGACGTAGGTCGAACAGAAGATCGCTAGCGACAAGGTCGCGGCCCGAGCGGTCAGCATGGGCGTTATCGCGTCTGCGGTCCTCAACAGCCCATAGATCGTCCACGGCTGACGACCAACCTCTGCGGTAAACCAGCCGGTAAGAATCGCGATGAAGGGCAAGGGAAACGAGAGAAAGACCGCCCAAAGCAGGTTGCGCTGCTGAGCCAGGCGCCCCTTCCATGCCAGCAAGCTGCCGCCCCATGCAATCAGCAGCATCAGGATTCCACATCCGACCATGACGCGAAACGCCATGAAGGAAATCACCACGGGTGGTCGCTCGGCGCGCGGGAAATCAGTGAGGCCGACCTCTTTTGAATCAGGTGTCATCGTAGCGATCAGGCTTCCGAGTACCGGGATGGCGACTTCATAGCGATTCTTCTCCTGGTTCTCGTCCGGCCACGCAATGACGACTTCCGACGCGGGCTGCTCGTCATGCCAGCGCCCCTCGATCGCAGCAAACTTCACGGGCTGGTCATCGTGCACGTAGTCGCCGACCAGGTGCCCGAAAAGCAGCTGAATCGGCATCAGGATCGCCGCCATGAACAGGCCCATGCGCAACATCACGCGGGCTTCCGGTCCACTCACCTTTCTCAGTGCATACCAGGCACCCGTTGCCGCGACACAGAACGCGCCCGTGACATAGGAGGCCAGGAGCATGTGAGGGAAGCGCACCCAAACCACCGGGCTGAAGATGATCTTTGCCCAGTCCACCGGCACGAACTGACCGTTCACTACCTCATACCCGACCGGATGCTGCATCCAACTGTTGTTGACCATGATCCAGAACGCCGAGAACGTCGTTCCCAGCGCGACCATGGCGGTCGAAAAGAGATAGAAGCCCGGTATTACCCGTGAGCGGCCGAACAGCAGCACGCCGAAGAACGACGCTTCGAGCATGAACGCGGTGAATGTCTCATAGGTCAGCAGGGGGCCCTGAACAGGCCCCGATACGCGCGCGAGTTCGCTCCAGTTGGTGCCGAACTCGAAGCCGAGCACGACGCCGGAAACGACACCCATTCCAAACGCAACGCCGAATATCTTCAACCAAAAGTCGAACACCCGCCGGTAAACGCCGTGGCCGGTGAACTGATGCAGCGCTTCCAGCACCGTGAGCCATGCCGCTATTCCGATCGTCAACGACGGGAAAATAATATGGAATGACACCGTGAAAGCGAACTGTAAGCGCGAAAGCAACAACGCGGTTAGATCCATGACATGCCTCTTCTAAGTAGGAACACAAGTTACAGGGGTTGAGGATACTGACGGCATCCATCGTCTGATGGACCTGCTTGAGTGCCTCCGAGATCGTGACCGCCCCGCCCAGTGCGATCACGGAGTCGCCTTCGGAATTGGCCGTGGCAAGGCCTGGGCGAGCGCGCTGGTAACGCTGGCCGAATGATTGCGCTCGATCCGCTCGAGCTCACTCTCGAATGCGGACTTCAAAGAAACGTGGATATCGGCAACGATGTGTGGCATGTCTGTACTCCGCGAGCCTGGGAGACCCGAAAATTGGCGACAAGAGTCCGGCAGCCATCGGCATGAGCGATGGCCGGGCTGCGTTACTTTTCGTATGAATGTAGGGGCGGCTCCCTTGGAAGCCGTCTGCTCAAGCGGGTGCTAGAGCGCCTACAAGTCAGTCACGGTCCAACGGTCATGGCCCCGCGTGCAGCCGCGGGCTTCGGAGCGACCCGTACGGCTGGCGTGTCGGCCTCCGGCTCGCGATAGCTAGCGAACTTCGACGTGTGGCCGATGCCGGGGTTGAAGCAGTTGCAGGGGTCCAGCCCTTGATAGTGATTACGCAGGGCGGGCTTGGCGTAATACAGATGTCCGACATTGTGTTCGGCTGGGTATTCGGCACCGCGCTGGTCCAGCAACGTCCACATCTTGTGCTCGATTGCCATGCAGTCGTTGCCTTTCTTCACGATATAGTCCTGGTGGAACACGTGACAGAGGAAGTGGCCGTAATAGAGCTTGAGGATGATCGGCGCCTCGATTTCGCGCGGCAGCTTCTCGAACCACTCTCGTTTGTTGCGTGGCAATGCGATATCCAGGGCGAGAATGTTCTCGACGGTCCGGGTGTGCACTGCACGGTAACGGTTGGCGGCGCCGGCTGCCGCGAAACGATGCAGGAAAGCTTTGTCGCCTTCTTCCGGCGTACATTCGAAGAAGCTACCGGTCGCCGTGGCGAAGTAGTCCTTGAGAAAGCTTCGTGCTTCGTCCGCGCCCTCGGCGGAGACTTTCAGCAGCAAGTGATGTTCGAACTTCTTGTGGAAGTCCTTCATGCGCGCCGGCAGATGATTCGGGAACAGGTGACTTGCCGCCTGCATGAAGCGATCGGTCAGGTGCGTTGGCAAAAAGGGAATCCGGTCAAAAACCGAATCGAATCGGGCCTTCAGCGCAAACAGCTTGGGCAACCTCGCCGTGCCGAGGTAATGGATCATAAGAAAGGTATCTTTGCCATACTTCTCGGCAATCTCGAAGGCATCGCGATGCAGGTATTCGCCCGAGATCGGCATATGCTTGAACTGACCGAGTACCTGCCGCCGGATGTCGGTCAGCTCGTCGGTCTGGTTCGTGCCGATATAGAAGACCTGGGGGTTCTTCTCGATCGGGAATGTGTCCAGGCGCACCGCAAAAACCATGACCTTGCCGGCCGATCCGGAGGACTCGTACAGGCGTCCTGGGTCCGCATTGAAGCGGGCCGGTGTGTTCTCGTCGATCTCGCGGACATGCTGGACGTAGTTGTGATCGGACCCCGCTCCGGCGTCGTGAACGACGTCAGAGTCGGAGAAGTCGCCACTGTCGAGGCGCCCCAGGATGTCCTCCTCCGACCCAGCCAAACGAATCCCGAGATGATTGACCAGGTGCAGATCCCCCTTGTCATCGACGCGCGCAAATACCGACATTTGCGTATACGCCGGGCCGCGCTGGACCAGCGCGCCTCCCGAGTTGTTGCATACCCCGCCAAAGACTGAGGCGCCGATGCAACTAGAGCCGATAACAGAATGCGGTTCCCGCCCAATGGGCAATAGCTTTTGCTCAAGCTGATCGAGCGTCGCGCCCGGTAGGCAGACAACCTGCGTGCCGCCCTCGATCAGATAGACCTTTTTCATGCGAGTGGTGCTGACGATGACGATGTCGCGGTCATAGTCGTCGCCGTCGGGCGTCGAACCACCCGTCAGCCCCGTATTAGACGCTTGCGAGATAACGATCACGTTGGCATCGATGCAAGCCTTCAGTACGCGCCATTGCTCAACCAGCGACCCTGGGCTGACGACCGCCAGTGCCTTGCCGGTGCCGAACCTGAACCCCGTTCTATAGCGTCTCGTCGCGGCGTCGTCGGTCAAAACGTTTTTCTTGCCGACGATCGTCGCCAGGCTGGAGACAAGATGGCTGTGGTCAGCAGCCGACTGGATCGAAGCGGCCGTGGGACATTCAAGCATTGCGGACACGAGAGACTCCTTATTTTTTTAAGGGCGTCGAACGAAGGGCACAGAAATCAGAGATCTGTTCTGGTTGGCCTTCGCGAAAAACCGTCCTTTGTTGATGATGTCGTCAGCTTAGGAACATGCCGCGATTCGATCCAATACTTCGTAGACCCGTTTTCAAGACGAGAAACATATCGAAAGCACGCTGTTCAAGGTATGCTGGCCGCAGCCGTGCGATCTCGCGCCGTTTGGGTGCGAGCGTGCCCAGAAGACGGCGCGCAACCCTCGGTCTTATTTCCATACCCGCGCCATAGGCTGCGCGCGGGCACTGGAGCCGCCATGCCCGGATGGCTTTTCTGGAGCCTTGGGCATTCACTCGCACGCACCTTGACCCGGAGGACATACCATGGAGTTTCGCCAGTTGCGGTATTTTTTGGCCGTGGCCGAGCACCTGCATTTCACTATCGCAGCAGAGCGGCTAGGCATCGCGCAGCCACCCCTAAGCCAACAGATCATCAAGCTGGAACGGGAGATCGGCACCAAGCTCTTCTTCCGGTATCCGAGACGCGTGGAACTGACGGAGGCAGGAACCCTCTTCCGGGAGAGCGCGAAGCGCATACTTGAAGACGCCGACTATGCGCTGGCTCAGGTAAAGAAGGCTGCCAGAGGCGAAAGTGGCAGTTTGTCCATCGGCTTTGCCGGATCGACGGTCTTTCATCCCTTGGTGGCAACCGTCATGCGGCAATTTCGCCAGGGTTATCCGGGCGTTTCGATCAAGTCAGAAGAGAGCAACAGCACCACGCTTCTCCAAACAGTCATGGATGGCAAGGTTGATTGCGCGCTGGTCAGGCTCCCGTTGAATTGCCGGGACCTCGACACCGTTCCTCTGGTTGAGGAGGAAATGGTCGCAGTCCTGCCATCGGGTCATCACCTGGGCCGTTTGAGAAGCATTGAACTGGCGCAACTGTCGCGCGATCCGCTTATCCTCTTTCCTCGCCACATTGGCCCTGACCTGTACGACTCGATCATCAGCGCTTGCCACATTGCGGGTTTCTCGCCGCAGATCGAGATGGAGTCTCCGCAGATTTCCTCGACCGTGAACATGGTTGCGGCCGGCTTCGGGGTGACGCTGATCCCTGAGTCCATTCGACAGATACATGCGACCGGTGTGACCTACCAGAAAATCAAGCACAAGGTGCTCAGGACGACCATTGCGCTGGTGCACCGGCCGCGTGAGAAGTCTGCTACCGTCCAAAACCTGGTACGCATTCTTCGAACCGTCGCCCAGCAGCGCTCTGTAAAAGACGCCAAACCCTGACGATCGGGGGCTAATGCCGCCCCTTGGCCCGTTACTTCGCGGAACGGGGGCATCAGCCGCGCCGCATCAAGATGTCGATTGACATCCATCAAGATGTCAACCATAATCCCTCGAAACTCGGTGGTGCCGCCCACTTCTCCCCGCCCCGTGCCGGAGATGGCCGGGCGCCGAACGCAGCTATTGGATAAGGAGGGAATTCTGTGGGTGCATCGCAATCGGATAAAGCTGACACGCACGCTCACGTGGTAGCCATCGCGGCGCGGCGTTTTCGCGAAGAAGGCCTGGCGCGCTTGAGCATTGCAGACCTGATGGCGGAAGCGGGGCTCACCCATGGCGGCTTCTACAAACACTTCGCATCCCGGGACGCGTTGGTCTCGGAGGCCGTGGCTGTGGCCCTTTCGAGCGGCAGTTCAACTGCCAGGTCGGCGGATCAGGAACGGGCTTATCCCGAACTGGTGAAGTCCTATCTCAGCGAACTGCATCGCGACAATGCCGGTGCTGGCTGTGCGGTTTGCGCGCTGATGAACGATGTAAGCCATGCGCCTGACGAAGCGAGAAGCTCGTACACGCAGAAGGTGCGACAGAACGTCGCGAGTTTGGATGCTGCCTTGGGTGCGTCCGGTCAGCGAGAAAAAGCAATTCTGGCCTTGGCAGCAATGGTTGGCGCGCTCGGGATCGCTAGAGCCGTGTCGGACCCGTCGCTCTCCGACGAAATCCTCGAAGCCGTGAAAGCACAGCTGTTGCAACTGACCGATTGATTCCTCTGCGAGGAATCGGGATTGGCACAACTCACCACTGCCGCGGCCTCTCTGCCAGAGACGCTCAACGCAGCCAGGAGGAGATCCCTGGGAACAGCACTGTCCACAACCATTGGAGAAAACCTTGAGCGAGCAAATTTCGATTGACCGAAGCGCTGGCAACGTCTGGATAGCGACGATAAGCAATCCCCCGATCAACCTTATCGATCCCGATACGATAGATGAATTGCAGGTGCTGGTGCAGGCACTGGAAACCGACCCGGAAGTCAGGGTCATCGTCTTTCGCAGCGCCGATCCGGACTTTTTTCTCGCACACTGGGACGCGTTGGCGGATAAGGACCGAGTCGCCGCGATGGAGCCCGGCCCGACCGGGATGCATCCCTGGCTTGATGTCCTTTCGCGCCTGTCACGAGCGCCTGTCGCGTCTATCGCTGAAATCCGAGGCAGGGCACGCGGCGCCGGCAGTGAATTCGTGCTGGCTTGTGACATGCGCTTCGCAAGCCGGGAACACGCGATTCTGGGCCAGTTCGAGGTGGGCCTCGGGCTTGTGCCGGGCGGTAATCCGATGGCGCGCCTCGCCGGGCTTTCAGGCCGAGGGCGGGCTCTTGAAATCATCCTTGGCGCGGATGACTTCGACGCCGATCTTGCCGAGCGCTACGGCTACGTCAATCGTGCGTTACCCGACGCCGAACTCACACGGTTTGTCGACGACCTGGCGGGTCGTCTCGGGGGATTCGAGAAGTATGCGATCGTCGGAGCCAAGGCCCTGCTGGACGAGGTGTCCCTTCCGCCGGACGCGGTCTTTCCTCCGGCGCTAAAGGCCTTCTTCACGTCGGCACAACACCCGAACACCCGTGCCCGTGCCGCGGCGCTGATGCAACGAGGCTTCCAGCAACGCACCGAGACGGAGCTTGCGCTGGGTAACGCCGTCGTTCTCTAAAACACCATTACTCCCTATAGCAAGAGGTCCTCATGAACACCAATGCTATCCGTACCCGATTGGACGGGCGCGTTCTCTTCGCAACCTTCAATGCGCCGCCGCTCAACCTCATCGGTCCCGAGATTGTTCGCGATCTCGTCACGATTGTGGAAGCCGCCGAGATGACGGACGACTTCGGCGTCATCGTCTTCGACAGTGCCATCCCGGACTTCTTTCTAGCGCATGTCGACATCGTCCGGCTCAAGGAACTGCGGATTGAGCTGGCGCGGATTATGGACAAGCCGAGCTTTTCGACCTTTCTAAGGCGGATGAGCCTTCTGCCCCAAGTGACGATTGCCGCCATTGCGGGACGGGCGCGAGGCGCCGGAAGCGAATTTTCCCTTGCGTGCGACATGCGCTTTGCGGCGAGGGACCATGCCATCTTGGGTCAGATGGAAGTGGGCATCGGAATGATCCCTGGCGGCGGCGCCGTGCAGCATCTTGTTCGCCTGATGGGACGCGGACGGGCCCTGGAGGCGCTTATTAGCGGCGACGACTTCTCCGCCGATCAGGCGGAGAGCTACGGGTGGGTCAACCGCACTATGCCCCTGGATGAATTGCAGGGCTACGTGGACGGGCTGGCGAGGCGGATTGCGAAGTTCCCACGGCAAGCGATTGTGGACCTGAAACAGCGTGTCAACGAACAAAGCCTCCCGGATGAGACAGCCTTCGACATCGATTCAACGCTATTCATCGAAGGCGTTGGTCGACCGGAAACGCAGGCGAGACTCAAGGCCCTTCTCGAAAAGGGCTTGCAACGGCCTGGGGAAATTGAACAGAATTTCGGTCGTGCTCTCGAAGATATCTAGCCGGCCGGGGACGAAAAGCCGCAATCGCCCGGTCTAAGACCGTGCATCGGCCCCAAGCTGAACCCCTTGCCGTCATCGAGCATCGCGGAGCGCCCGCCGACGGGCATGACGCTGCGCCGATAGAAGGAAGGGCCAGCGGTCATTCTGCGGTTTCTCCAGAAATGGCCCTGACACTTTCAGCGGTACTTGGCAGTTCGGCGAAATTCTGGCTCAATCTCCAAGACAATTACAGCCGGTGGGTAGCCCAGAAAGAAGTTGATACCTCACAGCTACACCGGTTGGTTGCAACCTGATGACTGCGCTACTCGCCCATAGCTTAGGGTAAAGATGCATGAGTAGCCCGGTTAAACCGCGCTTATTTATCAACTCGACAGCTATTATTGCAGGTCGCAGATCATTAGGACAAAGAGAGGAGTTTTAGTATTTTTATTTTGAAATGATATTATGAAAGCCAAACCACAGCCATAAAAAAACCGCCTATCGGCGGTATCAACTTGCTCATACTACTTTGTTTTTATTACGAATTCTTTGTTGGTATCCGGGACGGGACTTGAACCCGTACAGCCATAAAGCCGAGGGATTTTAAAAACCCTCAGCACGATAATGAAATCAAAGAGTTATGTTAAATCAATCGGTTGCAAAACATGATGGCGGGTTAATTTGGGCCGATGCGGATTGTGTAGTCACTATTTGAATGAAGATACTCATTACCCCCTCCGCCAGCATACAATCAAAAAAGTGTTGCGTGCTGAGGAACAGTGTTATATTGTTCCTT